>JANXUO010000035.1 GCA_025356245.1 Hymenobacter sp. | reverse complement strand
CAAACGATTTTTGGGCGGTGAGGGTATCAAAAAGGTCGTCTTCGACCAGGAGTACGGAGCGCATTTTTTAAGCTGTTAGCTGTTAGCTGTTAGCTGATGGCTAACAGCTTTTTTTATAGAATGATAAGCCAATAAATTTGGCAAGAAAGCTAACAGCTGATAGCCATCAGCCAGTAGCTAACCCTTGGGCCAGGTAAAGATAAACCCAGCCCCGCGCCCAGCGGCCGAGTCCACGGTAATCGTGCCCATTTGCTCGTCGATAATCTTTTTCACGATGCTTAGGCCGATGCCGGTGCTTTCGGCGGTGTTGCGGTCGCGCAGGGTTTGGAAGAGCTGAAAAATCTTCTGGTGGTACTCGGGCGCAATGCCCGGGCCGTCGTCCTGCACCCGAAACTCATACTGTTTTTCCAGTTCGCGGCAGCTCACGGCCAGATGGCCGTGGCCTTGGTGATGGTACTTCACGGCGTTGCTGAGCAGGTTGGTGAAAACCTGTTGCAGGCTAAGGCGGTCGGTGACGAAGACGGGCATATTGGGGCCGATTTTGAGCTGAAAGTCGGCTGGTACCACCAGCTCGGCTACTTCGTGCAGCAGGGCGTTCACGTCGGTTTCGGTGCGGGCGTTGGCGGCGCGGCCCACGCGGGCGTAGGCCAGCAGGCCGTTGATGAGGTCTTCGAGGCGGGCGAGGCGGCCCCGCATCTGCTCGAGGTAGGCCCGCAGCTGGGCCGACAGCTCGTCGGGGTGTTCCTGCTCAATCCATTTCACAATCGTCATCACCCCGCGCAGGGGCGCTTTCAGGTCGTGCGAAGCCACGTAGGCAAACTGGTCGAGCTCCTGGTTGCGCTGGCGCAGGGCCGAAAAGCTTTGGTCGAGGCTCTGCGTCATGAAGTTGAGTTGGGCGGCCAGGTCGCCGAGGCTGTCGGTTTCGGTGGTTGGAATTTTAACCGAATAATCGCCCTTTACCACGCGCCCGGCCAGCTCGCGGATGAGGCCGATGCGGTGGGCCACCTCGGCGTTCACCGTTTGCAGCTCCTTTTGCAGGCGCTCGTTGTCGTTGAGCTCGCGCACAATGCGGCTGAAGAGCCACAGCACGGTAATAATGGCCAGCAGCCCCGACACCACCACAAACACCGGCGTAAGGTTCTCCAGGCCATCCTGGCGCTCGGTGCGTTGCGCCAGCAGGCGCAGCTCTTCCTGCTTCACGCGCACAAAAAGCTCCCGGGCGCTGCGCATCGTCAGGCGGTCGGTGGTGAGGGTGGTGGTGAGGTCGGAAGGGCTGAACCCGCGGCGGGCGTCGGTCAGGGGCCGCAAAATGCTCATTTCGCGGGCCGTCATCACGCGCAGCGAGTCGAGCCGTATTTGCTGGGTGGCGTTGTCGGCCGTCATCCGTTTGATGCGGATTTGCAGGCGCTGCAACACGCTGTCGGCCCGCGCGTAGGTTTGCAAAAAGGCTGGGTCGTAGGTGAGGCGGTAGCCGCGCACCCCGCTCTGCGCCTCGCGCAGCAGGGTATTGAGGCTGTCGGCCTGCTGCATTACCTGGTAGGTGTGCTGCACGCGCTTGGTTTGGGTACGCAAGCTGTGAATGCTCAGCAGCGAGGCCGACGACGTGAGGATGAGAACAATGAGCGCAATGCCGAAGCCAATGAGAATCTTGGTGTTAAGCCGCATTTTTGAGTTTGGGTTCGGAGCTTGCAAGGTCAGAGGTTGGCTGGTGGAGTAATTACCCGCGGCTCAAGCGCGGGTCGTTCTGCTGTCGGTAGGGGCGGCAGCAGGAATTCATCAAACGGAAAGTTACATCATTTGACTGTGCAGACAGGGGCGGGCAGGCCGCAGCGGCCCGCCTGCCCCTGGCTGTCAACCCCCGGCCCTTTACCTTCGCGGCCCCGCCAACTGCCCCGCCCCGCCCCATGCCGCTTTTGCCCACCGACCGCCTCACCAGCCCCCAGAACCCGCGCGTGAAAGCACTGTTGCGCTTGCAGCAGAAGCCCGCCGAGCGCCGGGCGCAGGGCCTGACGCTGGTGGAGGGCCTGCGCGAGCTCGTTGTGGCCGCCGAGGCCGGGGTGGCCATTGCCGCCCTTTACACCTGCCCCGAGCTGGCCACGGCGGCGGCGTACCCGGCGCTGCAAGCCCTGCTGGCCGCCCAGCCCCAGGCTCCCGAGTGGCTGGAGCTGGCCCCGCCCGTGTTCGAGAAAATAGCCTACCGCGAAGGCTCCGACGGCGTGCTGGGCGTGCTGCACACCCCCGCCCAAGCCCTCGCCGATTTGCGCTTGCCGCCCAACCCCCTGCTGCTGGTGCTGGAGGCCGTCGAAAAGCCCGGCAACCTCGGGGCCATCCTCCGCACGGCCGATGCCGCGCCCGTTGATGCGGTGCTCGTCGGCGACCCGCGCACCGACCTCTTCAACCCCAACGTCATCCGGGCCAGCATTGGCTGCGTGTTCTCGGTGCCGGTGGTGGCCGCGCCCATGGCCGACATCCTGGCGTTTCTGCGTCAGCACGGCATTCGCAGCTACGCCGCCGCCCTCACGCCCCAGGCCCGCCCCTACACCGAATTCGATTTTTGCCCGCCCACCGCGCTGGTGCTGGGCACCGAGGCCGACGGCCTCACGCCCGCCACCCAGGCGGCCTGCGACGCCACGGTCATCATCCCCATGCGCGGCCGCATCGACTCGCTCAACGTGAGCGTGGCCGGGGCCGTGCTGGCCTTCGAGGCCGTGCGCCAGCGCGGGCTGCGCTAGGCTGCTGGCGGGCTGGGGGTTTCGATATTGGTTACGCGCACTTTGAGTTTGTCAATCTCGTCGGCGGTGCCGTTGTAGCGGTCGGTAGCCCGGTTCATGGCGTCGAGGATGGCGTTGGTCATGTTGTTGAAAACGGCCACCATTTCGTTGCTGCTGGCCTTTATTTCCTCGCGCAGCTCGCGGTTGCTTTGCTGGATGTCCTGGCGTAGGGCCACAATTTCCTCGCGCATGGCGTGTTGCTCAATCAGAATCTCGGCCACTACTTCGGGCAGGTCGTGCTTATCACGGGGGTTCATCGTCGTCGGGCTGAAAAATGAGAAATCAGGGGGTACTCAAAGGTACTAATCTTCCTTCACGAATACGTAAGCGCCCTTGGTGGCACCCCATTTTTGCTTGCCAAAAATGTCGAAACCCCGGTCCCAGGTAAGCAGGGTCTGGGGTGTCAGCGCCACTTCGGAGGTGGTGTAGCTGGCGCCGCTCGTGGTGCTGGCGCAGTGCCGCCCGTCGGTGGTGCCCTGAAAGCGCAGGTCGCCGGTTTTGCTCAAGAATACGTCGCAGCCGTCGCGGTTCTTCAACGAGTCGGGCCGCAGGGCCAGCAGGGCAGCGTGTTGGGCGGGGTTCTTCCAGGCCCCCACAAAGCGCTTGGGGGCATTCAGGGTGAAGGTGCTGCTCCCGAAGTGGCCGTCGCGGGTGCGGGTGAGGCGGTACACCCGCTGCCGGTAGGGCTCGGCAGGGCTGTTCGTCATGGCCTGTTCCACGTAAAAATAATACTGCTGCTGCCGACGTAAGTGCGTTAGGATAGCGACAATGTGCAACTCAATGCTGAGGTATTCTTTGTCGGCTTTGGACTGGGCTGCCGACGAGTAATTGCCGGCCATGAACGTCGCCAACCGGCGCAGGTCTTCGGGCAGTGGCTGCAGGCTGTGGGTCGAGGCCGGGCGAGCAGCCACGGCGGCAGTTGTTGCGGCAGGGTTCAGCGCTTTATTGCAAGCACTTAGCAGCCCAATACCGCTTACGGCTATTACTAACAGGGTTCTATTGATGCTCATAAGCGCCAAAAATACGTTGCGCAGCCGTGAAGGCAATGCATGGGCTGCTTTGGGTCAAGGGTTTCTAACGCAAAAAGCCCCCGAACGCCGTGTTCGGGGGCTTTTTGCGTGCCGCCATCCGCTAATAATGGCGTATTGCAGCAATTACTTGATGACCTTCTTCTCCAGCACTTCGTCAATCAGGCCGTACTCTTTGGCTTCGTCGGCGCGCATCCAGTAGTCGCGGTCCGAGTTGTCGTGGATTTCCTGGTAGGTTTTGCCGCTGTGCTGCGCCAGAATGTCATACAGCTCCTTCTTAAGCTTGAGGATTTCGCGGGCCGTAATCTCAATGTCCGACGACTGCCCCTGCGCCCCGCCCGAGGGCTGGTGAATCATGATGCGGGCGTGCGGCAGGGCCGAACGCTTGTCTTTGGCCCCGCCGGCAAGCAGCACCGCGCCCATGCTGGCGGCCAGCCCAGTGCAAATCGTGGCCACGTCGGGGTTCACGTACTGCATGGTGTCGTAAATGCCCAGCCCGGCGTACACCGAGCCGCCCGGCGAGTT
>JANXUO010000033.1 GCA_025356245.1 Hymenobacter sp. | reverse complement strand
TCCACGGAGTGGGTGCCGGGAATGAAGCGCGTGTTCTCCACGATGGAGCCGAAGCGGATGGCGTTGTAGATTTCGGGCTCCTTCTCGGCGCTCAGGTCGATGACCTTGGCGTAGCAGCCGCCTTCGAAGTTGAAAATGTTGCCCTCCGGGGTCCAGCCGTGCTCGTCGTCGCCGATGAGGCCGCGGTTGGGGTCGGCCGAAAGGGTGGTTTTGCCGGTGCCCGAGAGGCCGAAGAACACGGCCGTGTCGCCGGCCTCGCCCACGTTGGCCGAGCAGTGCATGGGCAGCGTGTGGTGCTCGTGGGGCAGCAGGTAGTTTAGCACCCCAAAAATGCCCTTTTTCATTTCGCCGGCGTAGCCCGTGCCGCCAATCAAAATCATCTTTTTGGTGAAGTTGATGATGGCGAAGTTGGCCTGCCGGGTGCCGTCCACGGCCGGGTCGGCCTCGAAGCCGGGGGCGCAGATGATGCTGAAATCGGGCGTCCAGGTAGTGTCAGCGCCTTCGGCGGGCCGCAGAAACATGTTGTAGCAAAACAGATTATGCCAGGCCTGCTCGTTCACCACGCGCAGCTTGAGTTGGTACGTGGGGTCGGCCCCGGCGTAGGCTTCGCGCACAAACACCTCTTTGTCGGCCAGGTAAGCCACCATTTTCTGGTGCAGCGCATCAAATTTAGCGGACTCGAAGGCAATGTTGATGTCGCCCCACCACACGCTGTTGGCGGTGTTTTCGTCCTTCACCACAAACCGGTCTTTGGGCGAGCGGCCGGTAAAAGCCCCGGTGTCGGCCATCAGCGCCCCGGTGTCGGTAAGCTGGCCTTCGCCCCGGCGCAGGGCCTCTTCAATGAGCGCGGCGGGCGGCAAGTTGAGGTGAACAGTGGCCGGTGCAGTGGTGAACCCCAGCGGCTGGAGGCGGGTAAGCACGGTGGCAGGAGAAGTGTCGGGCATGGGCGAACGGGGGGGGGGTGAGAAAGTAAAGGTCCGGTGTTGGGTGGGAGTGAGGTGCGCCGCAAAATTACGAACTGCTCGCTCCCCAAACGATTGCGGAACGAGAAATTTTTGGGCGTATTCGGCCCATACTGCCAAAACGTGTTTAGCTTTACCCGACCAAAACTGCTTCGCCTGGCCCAAATTGCCGGCCTAGCGCTGGCCCCTCCCTACCATTTTACCCCCAAACACCCCGCCCATGCAAACGGCTACCGCCGCGCCCGCGCACACCCCCGACACCGGCCACCCCAAGGGCCTCTACGTCCTCTTCACCACCGAGATGTGGGAGCGGTTCAGCTACTACGGTATGCGGGCGCTGTTGGCCCTTTACATGGTGAAAGCGCTGATAATGAGCAAGGAAACCTCCTCCCTCATCTACGGCAACTACACCTCGCTGGTGTACCTCACGCCGCTGCTGGGGGGCTACGTGGCCGACCGCTACTGGGGCAACCGGCGTAGCATCCTAGTGGGCGGCCTGCTGATGGCGGCCGGGCAGTTCGCGCTTTTTGGCTCGGCCAGCATGTTCGTGATGGGCCAAACCAGCCCCTCGGGTGCCCAAATGGGCCTGTTTTTTCTGGGCCTGGGCTTCCTGATTTTAGGCAACGGCTTTTTCAAACCCAATATTTCGAGCATGGTTGGCTCGCTCTACCCCAAGGGCGACAAGCGCATTGATGCCGCCTATACCATCTTCTACATGGGCATCAACCTGGGCGCGTTTTTCTCGCCGCTGGTGTGCGGCACGCTGGGCGACACTGGCAACCCCGCCGATTTTAAGTGGGGCTTCCTCTCCGCCGGCATCGGGATGCTCATCGGCAGCCTCACCTTCGAGTTGCTGAAAAACAAGTATGTCGTCACGGCCGAGGGCCTGCCGCTGGGCGCTAAGCCCGACCGCACGCCAGCGCCCGTAACTGCCGAAACCACGACAACTCCGGCCTCGGGTGGCATGGGAATGGGCGTCATTTTTGGCCTCTCGCTGGTCATCTACGCCGCCATTGCCTGGCTGATGAACTACGACTGGATTGGGGCCGTGGTGTTCACCGCCATGATTGTGATGCCGATGATTGTGCTGTCGGATAAGTCGTTGACGGCCCGTGAAAAGGAGAAGATTTACGTCATTCTCATCCTTAGCTTCTTCGTGATATTCTTCTGGGGTGCCTTCGAGCAGGCCGGGGCTTCCCTCACCTTTTTTGCCGACGAGCAAACTAACCGCAACCTGGGCACGAGCGTTATCCCAGCTTCTTACTTTCAATCGGCTAATGCGCTGTTCATCATTGCCTTCGCCCCTGTTTTTGCGGTGCTGTGGACGTGGATGGGCAAGAAGAACATCGAGCCTTCGTCGCCCCTCAAAATGTCCATCGGCCTTATGTTTCTGGCCGTTAGCTACCTCGTCATTGCCTTTGGCGTGAAGGGCGTCGATGCCAGCACCAAGGTTAGCATGTTCTGGCTCATTGCCATGTACTTGCTGCAAACGTTTGGTGAGCTGTGCTTGTCGCCCATTGGCTTGGCACTGGTGAATAAATTGGCCCCGGCCCGCCTTGCCTCGCTGCTGATGGCCGTGTGGTTTCTGGCCACCGCCGCCGGCAACAAGCTGGCCGGCGTACTCTCGGGCCTGTATCCTCCCGGCCCCGGCGAGTTCAAAAAAGCCGCCGATGCGGGCATCAACCTGCCCGCCATCCTCAATAACGCCGGCCAGGCTACCGCCGACGTGGTGGCCAAGCTCAAGGGGCTCGAAATACCTTACCAGTGGCCGTCTTTCTTTGGCATCCAAATTACGAACCTCTACAGCTTCTTCATGATTTTCGTGGCGCTGAGCGCCGCTGCCTCCATTATCCTTTTCTTCATCTACCGTCGTCTCACCCGCATGATGGACGAGCCGGTAGCGGTCTAGTAGCTGAGAATTAGTGAACCACAAAAAAATCCCCGGTGCATTCGTGCCGGGGATTTTTTGTGGTTCAAGCTACCACCCAACCGCTGCCGGGTTTCAGCCGGATGCTTACTTCGTGGCCAGCGGCCAGCGCCGTAAAATCGGTCTTTACCCGAAAAATGCTCCGCAACATTCTTATCTCGACTTCGCACGAACTGCCGAAGTACCGCACGGTCAGCACTCGGCCGGTCGGCGTGGTGGCATCGGGTGGGCCGAGCACAAAATCCTCGGGCCGCAGCAGCAGCGCCTGGCCGGGGCGCAGTTTAACTGCGGGGGCCAGGGCTTGCAAAGCAGCGCCCTTCAATAGGTTGCAATCGCCAAAAAGTGCGGCCGTGTACGCATCGGCTGGTTGCTGATAGATGCGCTGCGGCGTACCTTGCTGCACAAGCTTGCCCTGGCGCAGCACCAGGATTTCGTCGGCCCAGGGCAGTACGTCGGCCGGGTCGTGCGACACCAGCAGGCAGGTGATGTTCAGCTGCTTGCCCAAGCTGTGGATGATGGATTTCAGCGTTTGCTTGTGCGTTCGGTCCAGGTTCGAGAAAGGTTCGTCGAGCAACAGCAGGCTGGGGGCGGCCAGTAGCAGCCGCGCCAGGGCCACGCGCTGCTGCTCGCCGCCCGAGAGCTGGTCGGTGCGGCGCTGGTCCAGGTGGGCAATGCGGCATAGCTCGTAGAGGGCCTGGGCTTCGGCCTCGGGCCGCTGATTGGCGTAGCGCAACACCTGCCCGACGCGCAACGAGTGCGGCAGCTCGGAGCGTTGCGACAGGTAGGCCACCTGCGGGTGGCCGGCCACCAGGGTTTCGGCCGGCCCGCGCACCCGGCGGCCGTTGAGGCGAACCTCGCCGCTGCTGGGCTGCACCAGGCCCGCGATGATTTGCAGGAGGGTGCTTTTGCCCGCCCCGCTTTCGCCGGCCACGGCCAGCTTCTGGCCCCGCCGCTGGCAAAAGCTGAGGGGCTGCAACGCCGCGTTGTCCGGCTCCAGCAGGCTGATGTTGCTCACCGTTAGCAGGGGGGAGGCAGGTTTCCTGTCCCCCATTATTCTTCCCGGTTCACCGTATCGGGGTTGAAGGCGGGGACGCACACCGACCAGTACTCGCATTCTTCGGCAAAGGGGTTGGAGTAGCGCACCCGTGCCCCGGCCCTAATCAAAAGCGCCTGCCCGGCGGCCAGCTCTACCACATCGCCGTCTATCTCAAAGCGTTTGCGGCCGCGCACCACAATGGTCATCTCGTCGAAGGCCGGGGTTTGGAACGGCTCGCCCCACTGCGGCGGTGCTACCATGTGGGCCAGGCTGTAGGCGCCGGTACCGGTGCTGGCGTGGCCAATGTGCTCTTCGATGAGCTTGCCGTCGGTGGTGGGCACCACGAAAGGGGTGGGGTTGAGGGTGTAGTTTTTCAAAGGAAATGAAGGTTTAGGGTTTTAGTTTTTCCAACAATTTAAACGTGCGGGAGCCGTATTTCCATAGGAAAAAATACGGCGTCTGCACCGCCCCAAACTGCACTCGGATGCGCTCGACGGCGGGCAGCATACTGCCCTCGAAGTCGAAACAGCGGAGGCCCAGGGTTTCGGCAGCGTAGGTGATGGCTTCCCAGGCCAGTAAAATGCCTGCGCCACTCTCGCGCAGGGCCGGGTCGTCGCCCGAGAG
>JANXUO010000032.1 GCA_025356245.1 Hymenobacter sp. | reverse complement strand
GGCCGCCGGGCTGGTGCTGCCGCCCACGCCCGGCAGTCAGAAGCAAGTCATTGTTGATGCCATCGACCGCCTGCAGGCCGGGGGCAGCACGGCGGGCGGCGCGGGCCTGCGCCTGGCCTACGCCACGGCCCGGCAGCACTTTCAAAAGGAAGCCAACAACCGCGTCGTCCTGGCCTCGGACGGCGATTTTAACGTCGGCGAAAGCTCCGAAGCCGCGCTGGAGCAGCTCATCACCACCGAGCGCGAAACCGGCGTGTTCCTCACCGTGCTGGGCTGCGGGCGCGGCAACCTGCGCGACAGCCAGATGGAGCTGCTCGCCGACAAAGGCAACGGCAACTACGCCTACCTCGACAACCTCGACGAGGCCCGCCGCGTGCTGGTGGCCCAGTTCGGCGGCACCCTCTTCACCGTGGCTCAGGACGTGAAGCTGCAAGTCGAGTTCAACCCCGCCCGCGTGGCCAGCTACCGCCTCGTGGGCTACGAAAACCGCCTGCTCGCGCCCGAAGACTTCAACAACGACCGCAAAGACGCCGGCGAGCTGGGCGCGGGCCACACCGTCACGGCCCTCTACGAACTCGTGCCCGTCGGCAGCGCCCAACCCCTCATCGACCCGCTCAAGTACAGCACCACCGCCGGCCTCACCGCCGCCCTGGCCGGCCCCACCAGCGCCGAGGTGCTCACCGTGAAACTGCGCTACAAGCAGCCCCAGGGCCGCAGCAGCCAGCTCCTCACCCAGCCCCTGACGGGCGCGGCCGGCCCCATCGCCGCCGCCTCGGCCGACTTCCGCTTCGCCGCCGCCGTGGCCCAGTTCGGAATGCTGCTCCGCCAAAGCGACCAGCGCGGCACCGCCACCTATGCCGCCACCGCCGCCCTGGCCGAAACCGCCCGCGTCCCCGACCCC
The DNA here is from genome assembly GCA_025356245.1 of Hymenobacter sp. Classification (GTDB taxonomy): domain Bacteria; phylum Bacteroidota; class Bacteroidia; order Cytophagales; family Hymenobacteraceae; genus Hymenobacter. The sequence continues at coordinate 4,872 of JANXUO010000032.1, read as the reverse complement.
GACGGCTACCGCGCCGAGCTGGTGCGCCTCGTGCGCCTGGCCGAGGGCCTCAGTGGCGGGGGAGTGGTGGTGCGGTAAAGCGGATTGGTGGGATGGCGAGTACCCCAAAGGGGTTGCACAACAAAGCCGGGGGTTGGCAAAGCCTACCCCCGGTTCTGGTGTTACGCGGTGGAACCCCAACGGGGTTCCACCGCCGTTGTGTGCTTCTGACGAAAATAGGCCAAGGCCGACCAGCTAACGGTGGTGGAACCCCGTTGGGGTTCGGATGGGTGGGCTGGGTTGACCGGGGGTAGGCTTCGCCAACCCCCGGCTTTGTTGTGCAACTCCTTCGGGGTACTCGCCATCCCACCAACCCACCTCCCCTCACTCCACCACCACGCGCTTGCTCACCGTGCCATCCGGCAGGGCTACTTGCAGCACGTACACGCCGGGCGCCAGCCCTTGCACGGCCAGGGTTTCGCGCAGCGGGCCGGCGGGGGCCAGCAGGTGCTGCCGGCGCACGGGGCGGCCCAGGGCATCGAGCAGCAGCAGGCTCACGGGGCCGCCGGTGGGCAGCTCGGCGGCGATGTACACGGCCGCCGTGGCGGGGTTGGGGTACACTTCCCAGGCCAGGCCGGGACGGGCGGCGGCCACGGCCGTGGGCAGCAGCACGGCCGTGGTGGCGGTGTTGGTGCGAACGGGCGCGTTGTAGTCGAACACTACGCTGGCGCGGTTCGGGATGATGTCGCCCACGGCCAGCGAGGGCTTGGGCAGCACCCGGAACCGCACGAAGCCCTGCGAGCGAATGACGTCGATGCCCCGGTGCGGCAGGCGAATGTTGAGGAAGCGCACCGTCAATTCACCCTGGCCGCTCAGGCTCCAGAGGCAGTTGTGCGACTGCGCCACGAGCATCAGCGAGCCCAGGTTTAGCTTGCGGAAGTTGAGCGTGTCCTTGATGACGACGGTAAAGGCCGTGTCGGTGCCCATGTTCTGGAAGCGGATGGTGTAGTCGAGCGGCTGCCCGGCGGCCACTTGGGCCGGCGAAAGCCGCTGGTAATTGACGGTAATGTCGTTGGGGTCGTAGGAGCCGGTTACGGTTTGCCGGGCCTCGTCAGTGTTGTCAGCCGGGGCCACGTCGGCGGGCAGCGCGGCCAGCGCCGACGACCGCAGAACCGTGCCCAGGGGCGTGTTGGTGGGCAGGCTGAAAAGCACGTCCAACTCGGTGCGGCCGAAGAGCGGCACGGCCGGGTAAGGTATGCTCACCACCGGGCCAAGCTGCCGGGTGAAGGCAGGGGTGGTACTCACGAGTTGCGCCCGTGCGTCGAGGGTGACGTTGGCCGTGCCAGCGGGCACGGGCGTGGTGCCCACGTTGGCCAGCGTGAGGCGGTAGCGGGTGAGGAAGCCCGGCCGCGCCGCGCCGTAAGGCGTGAGCGTGGCCCGCAAATCGGTTTGGGCGGCCAGGGGGCGGGAGCCGAACGTACGGGCCGTATCGACGCCGCCAAAGCCGCTGAACGAGCCCGTGTAGGGCAATCCGTTGGCGGGTTCGCTCAGGGCGTAGTGTAACGGGGCCGGCGGCGGGGCCAACGAGTAAGCACCCCGGCCCGCATACACGTTGAATTGCCCGTCGGTGTCGAAGGTGCCGAGCGGGGCGTAAGTGGCTTGCACCACTTGCAGCACCACCTGCTGCGGAAACGGCCCCTCGCCCGCGTCGCGGCGGCCGTTGCCGTTGGCATCAAGGTACACGCGGCCTCGCACGGTGTTGTGGCGCGTGCCAATGCGGGCCACCAGAATGCCAGCGCCCACGATGGTTTGGTCGCCAGCCAGCGTCACGGCCGGCTCCAGGCCCTGACCACCTGGATTGCTGGCCGAGAAGGTGCCGGTCGCGAACGTGTAATAGACGTTACCTTTTGCGTCAACACCCAGAGCGACCGGCCCGGAAGCGGTGTAGGTGAGCGGGGTGTCGGGGCGGCCCGAACGCAGGGCCGTGGCCCAGGTGGGCACGCCGGCCGCGTTGTAGTGCAGCAGTCCAAAAGGGTCGGTGCGCAACACAAGGTTGCCGCCAACAGGCACAGTGGGGAAATTAGGCATATTATCGACCTGCACCAACACGGTAGCCTCGTCCCGCCGGTCCACCACCAAGTCCAGGCCGAGGGCGGTGTTGGAGGTGATGCTAGTGTTCACATCCTGGTTCGTGGTCCAGAGCAGGTTGCCGGCCGGGCCGTATTTGGCCGTGCTCAGGCCGATGCGGGCGTAGCCGAGTCCGCCGCTGAAGGTAGTGAAGTAGCCCGTAACGTAGTAGTTGCCGACGGAGTCTGCGGCTACAGCCTGGGCTGTGGGCACGGGGGTGCTGAGCGCCGTGGGCTGACCGGCGCGGCCAGGTCGGGTCCAGGTCAGGTTGCCAACTGGCGTGAGCAAGGCGACGAAGTCGTCGTAGGGAGTATTGACCGGCGTGCGGGCCTGCAATAGCGGCACGAAGGTCCCGGCTGCGTTTTCGACCAGCAGCGTCTGCTTGTACACTCCAAACAGCATACAACCACCACCTGCTTTCGAGCCCAGATTCAAGCCTACCCCGCAGGGGTTGCCAGGGTTGTAAATGCTCACGTAGGGCACCGGCGTGGCCCGCACGCGGCGCACCCACTCGGCAGTACCAGCGGCGTTGTTGCCCAGCAGGAAGGCCGCTGTTGTGTCGATGGCCTTACCGCCGAGTGTACCGGGACGCAGACGTGGAAATACGTTGCAGAACGTGCCCGACAGGTAGCAGTTACCCAGTTCGTCCACAGCCATCTGGGGCGGGCCGTTGGGGTCAGCGAGGTAGGGGCGGGCCCAAACCAAGGTGCCGCTGGCGTCGCACTTACCATAGAAGCCAGCCGTGGCGTCAGGGTTGCCGGTGATGGGAGGCGCACCGGGAATAGGTATTCCGTTCCAAGTGGCACCAGGCGCGAGTACGCCCGCAATGAAAAAGCCGCCGTTCGCGGGGTCGGCGCGCATGGGGCTTCGGCGGCCCGAAAAGAAGTAAACATTCTGCACAGGCCGGCTCCAGAGCTGCCGTCCCGTCGAGTCAAGCTTGAGGATGGCACCCCCGCGGCTAACCACGTAGGTGTTGCCGGCGGGGTCGGTGGTGGCACCCTGGCCCCGGCTGGTATTGGTTTGCTGAATGCGCAGCATCGTGGCCCACTCAAACACCTGCCCCCGGCCGGTAAAGTGCCCGCCCAGCAGCAGCCCGGCCAGCACAAAAAGAATACGTATGCTTTTCATCGTCAGAAGAAGTTAAAAGATGAGGAGGTTGCCAGGTGCTTGCCGCCCCGGCCGGGGTTTTGCGGCAGCGTCCTTTCAAAAAACCAGACCAGCGCCGGGCCGAAAAGGCTGCCGGGGCAAGTGAAAATAGTTGGCGGCAGGGCAGTGGTCGGACGAATCGCCCGAAGGGCTTCGTCCGACCACTGGCCGTTGAACGACTTGCGTTGGGTTGTGCTTGGGCAGCATACGCCAGTGGCCGGACGAACCCTTCGGGAATTCGCCCGACCACTGACCTCCCCGCCTCACAGCTTAAAGCGCACGCCCACCTGCAAGCCCGTACTCGTGGCTTGCTGGCGCAGCCCCGTTTCGGGCCGAAACACCGACAGGGTTTGCCAGCGCAGGGTGGGGGCCAGGCTCAAACTTAGCCTATCGGTAAGGGCGTAGTTGAGGGCGATGGCCGTGCTCAGGGCCAGGTTGAAGGCCCGGAAGGGGCCGTCGGCTACGCCCACGCGCTCGGTGCGGAAGGTGGCCCCGCCGTCGGTGCTCACCAGCTGCGAGCCGCCCAAAAAGAATTGCAGCTGCGCCCCGGCGCTCACGTCGGCCCAGAGGCGGGCGCGGCCGGGCTGGCCCAGGCGGTAGCGCAGCAGCACGGGCAGGGTGAGGAAGTGGTAGTCGGGCCGCAGGGTCTGGAAGGTGGTGTTCTCGTAGCGTTGCAGCAGCGGCGTGACCACGCGGCGGGTGCTGCGGACGGTGTCGTGGGCGATGACGGTGCTGCGCAGCGTGTCGTTGCGGGGCACAAACACGGTATCGTAGCGCACCACCTGCCCGCTGGCGTTGAAGACGGGCGAGAGCTGCGGCAGCTGGACGATGCGGATGGAATACGTGCTGCTGACGGTGGTGTAGCCGGTGAGGGTCGTGGTGAGGGTCGTGTCGTAGCGCACCCGGTAGTCGGTGGTGCGCAGGGCCTGGCGCAGCTCGGCCCCGGTGCGGGTGTAGCCCAGGCCCGCGCCCAGGCTCAGGCGGTGGGTGGCCTGGTACTCGGCGCTGAGGGCGGCGGCGAGGCCGAAGCGGCCGGTTTCCTGGTTGCGGCGCAGGTTGGTGGCTTCGTCGCGCAGGGCGCTGGCCAGGCCCAGGTAGTTTTGCTCGGGGGCGGCGCTGAGGAGCAGGCTCCATTTTTTAGCTGATGGCTGATAGCTGTTAGCTGGTAGCTCCTGGGTGGTGTCGGCGCTGGTTTGGGCAACGGCGGGGGCGGCGGGCAGGATTTCGCCCAGGGCGAGGAGCAGGCTGTCGGCGCGGCGTTGAAGGCGTAGCAGCTCGTGGCGCTCGGCGCGCAGGGTGCGGGCCAGGGCGCGGCGGGCGGCGGTGTCGGGGGCGGGCAGAGCCGGCAGCTGGTCGAGGGTGCGGTGTTCGAGGGCGATGAGGACGGCCAGGGTGGGCGGCGCGTTTTCTTTAGCTGCTGGCTGATAGCTGCTGGCTGTTAGCGCACGGGTGGTGTCGGGAGTTGCTGCTGACGGGCCGGGCACCGCTGCGCCAGCCGCCTGGGCCGTTGGCGGCAAAGCCCCGTCCCCCGCAAAAACGTGGGGCGAACCCAGCATACGGCCCTGCAAAAGAGCCGCACCCCTGTCGGAGCAGCTCCGACTACCCTGCAAGAGAGTTGCA
>JANXUO010000662.1 GCA_025356245.1 Hymenobacter sp. | reverse complement strand
ACCTCCGCAACATCGGGATTATGGCGCACATCGACGCCGGTAAGACCACGACGTCGGAGCGTATTCTGTATTACACGGGCAAAACCCACAAAATCGGGGAGGTGCACGATGGCGCTGCCACGATGGACTGGATGGAGCAGGAGCAGGAGCGCGGCATCACGATTACGTCGGCTGCCACGACCACCTTCTGGAACTACCCGACCGACATCAAGGGCGAACCGATTGCGGATACCAAGCAGTACAAAATCAACCTGATTGACACCCCCGGCCACGTGGACTTCACGGTGGAAGTGGAGCGCTCGCTGCGCGTACTGGACGGGGCCGTGGCCCTGTTCTGCGCCGTGTCGGGCGTGGAGCCACAGTCGGAAACGGTGTGGCGTCAGGCCGATAAGTACCAGGTGCCGCGCATCTGCTTCGTGAACAAGATGGACCGGGCCGGGGCTGACTTTTTCAAAGCTGTGGCCGAGATTAAGGACAAACTGGGTGCCAACCCCATCCCGCTGCAAATCCCGATTGGCGCGGAAGACACTTTCCGGGGTGCCGTGGACTTGCTGACCGGCAAGGCCATTGTGTGGGACGACGCCACCGAAGGCAAGTCGTACGACGAGATTCCGGTGCCCGAGGACTTGGTGGAAACCGTGGCCGAGTGGCGCCAGAAGCTCGTAGAGAGCGTGGCCGAGTACGACGACGCGTTACTGGAGAAGTTCTTCGACAACCCCGATTCCATCACCAAAGAGGAAATGATGGTCGTTATCCGCCAAGCGGTTATCGACATGAAATTTTCTCCTGTACTCTGCGGCTCGGCTTTCAAGAACAAAGGCGTACAAACGATGCTGGATGCCGTGATGGCCTACCTGCCGTCGCCGCTCGACATGCCCGCCATCATCGGCACGCACCCCGATACGGGCGCCGAAATCGAGCGTCACCCCGACAACGACGAGCCATTTACGGCCTTGGCCTTCAAGATTGCTACCGACCCGTTTGTGGGCCGTTTGTGCTTCTTCCGTTGCTACAGCGGGGTGTTGGAGTCGGGTTCGTACGTGCTTAATAACCGCACCGGCAAGAAGGAGCGCATCTCGCGCCTGATGCAGATGCACTCCAACAAGCAGAACCCGATTGACCGCATTCAGGCCGGCGACATCGCCGCTGGTGTGGGCTTTAAGGACATCAAAACCGGCGATACACTGACCGACGAGAAAAACCCCGTCGTGCTGGAGTCGATGTCGTTCCCCGAGCCGGTAATCGGCTACGCCATCGAGCCCAAGACGCAGGCCGACGTTGATAAAATGGGCATGGCCATTGCCAAGCTCATTGAGGAAGACCCCACCCTGAAAGTGCACACCGACCCCGAAACGGGCCAAACGGTACTGCGCGGCATGGGCGAGCTGCACCTCGAAATCATCATTGACCGGATGCGCCGCGAATTCAAGGTGGAAATCAACCAGGGCGCCCCGATGGTGGCCTACAAGGAGGTTTTGACCAAGATGGTGGACCACCGCGAAACCTACAAGAAGCAAACCGGTGGCCGGGGTAAATTCGGCGATATCCTGTTTGAGCTGGGTCCGAAGGAAACCGAGCCGGAAAAGCCGGGCTTCGAGTTTGAAAACGCCATCGTGGGCGGTGTCATCCCCCGCGAATTCATTGCCCCCATCCAAAAGGGTTTTGAGGAAGCCATGAAGCAAGGCCCGCTGGCGGGCTTCCCGATTGAGGGCATGAAGGTGAAACTCTACCACGGTTCGTTCCACGACGTGGACTCCGATGCGCTCTCGTTCGAACTCGCCGCTCGCGGTGGTTTCCGCGAAGCTGCCCGCAAGGCCGGCCCGAAGCTGCTCGAACCCATCATGAGCGTGGAGGTGGTGTGCCCCGACGAGTACACCGGCCCCGTAACCGGCGACTTGAACCGCCGCCGCGGTCTGATGAAAGGCATGGACACCAAAGGCGGTGCCCAGCTGATTAAGGCCGACGTGCCGCTGTCGGAGCTGTTTGGCTACGTCACCGCGCTTCGTACGATTTCGTCGGGTCGGGCTTCGGCCTCGCTCACGTTCTCGCACTACGAGCAGGTGCCCACCAACATGGCCGACGCCATCATTGCCAAAGTTAAAGGAGGTAAGTAAGCTTTTCTAACGGGGGCAATCGGCCCCCACCAATCCCAATGAACCAGAAAATTCGCATTAAGCTGAAAAGCTACGACCACAACCTCGTGGACAAATCGGCCGAGAAAATCGTGAAGGCCGTGAAGGCCACCGGTGCCATCGTCAGCGGTCCGATTCCTTTGCCCACTCAAAAGGAAAAATTTACCGTGCTGCGCTCGCCCCACGTCAATAAGAAGAGTCGGGAGCAGTTCCAGCTTTGCACTTACAAGCGCTTGGTGGACATCTTCTCGACATCGAGCAAGACGGTGGATGCCCTCATGAAGCTCGAATTGCCGAGCGGCGTGGACGTCGAAATCAAAGTCTGAGGAGCCTCCTTCAGCAACCAAAGCCCCACTGCAATCCGTTGCGGTGGGGCTTTTTTGTGCGAACTTGCTACCGACTAACACCAGCCAATGAATAATTTCCTGACGTTGCGGCGGCTGTACTGGATGGCAACTTTCTTCTGCGCTTGCATCATTGTCGGCATCTTCGTGGCCAATTGGGTGCGGGTGCTACCGAGCATCGGCATGGCGGGCCTGTTGCTCACGGGCCTGCTGTATGCCGTCGTATACCGCCGCATCGGCAACGCCCGCCGCTGGCCCTTGTTTGGCGCCATTACGCTGGTGTTTGGCCTGCACGTAGCTAGCGGACTCCATACCGAGCCAGCGCACTTGGGTGACTACGGCCGCGATGTGGTGATGCAGCTGCCGTTTCTGCTACTGCCGCTGGCGTTCTGGCTGCTGCCGCCGCTGCCGTGCGGTCAGTTGCGCGGGCTGTGGGGGCTTTTTATTGGAGTGACGGTGATAGCTGCCTTGGGGGCCACCATCAACTACTTAACCGACAGCACGGCCATTCACCAACTTTACCTGGAATCGAGGGTAATGCCCACCGAGCCCGACCACATCCGCCTAAGCTTGCTGGTGACGGTGGCCATCGGCGCCGGGGTGGCGCTGCTGTGGCACCGGGCGGTTGGTGCCGGCTGGCGGCCGTGGCTGTGGGCAGCCGTTACTTCACTGGTGCTTTTCCTGCACCTACTGGCCGTGCGCAGCGGGCTGATGACGTTTTACGCCCTGGGGGCGTTGGCGGGGAGTTGGTTGCTATTTGGCGAAAAACGTCGGCTGTTGGCCGCTAAGCTTGCCCTTGGCCTGCTGCTGCTGCCTGCTGGCTGCTTCATGGCGTTCCCCACCTTCCGCAACAAATTCTACAACACGCAGGAAGACGTGGGCAAGGTAAACGACACCAAAGAGGCGAACCGCTACTCAATTGTGGCGCGGGTGTATTCTTACCAAACTGCGCTGGCGTTGTGGCGCGACCATAAGCTGGTGGGCGTTGGAAAACCCGATTTGCAAGCCGAAATGGCCCGCCGCTACGCCGTGCTTTACCCCGAGATAGACGCGAAGGCCTATATTCTGCCCCATAACCAATACATTTACAACTTAGCGGCTTATGGGTCCATTGGGCTGCTTATATTTTGCCTGGGCTTATTTTATCCCTGGTGGTGGGCGCGACGGCAACACACCCCTCTGCTCGTAATACAGTACGTGAGCCTGGCGCTATCCTTCCTGGTTGAATACACCCTGGAAACCCAGATTGGGGTAGCGTTTGCGGTGTTCTTTTTGATGTTGGCACTGCAAGGCTCGCTGCCCACGACGGAGGTGAAAGACAAATGGCGGCCTGCGTAGGGCTGATTAGGCTGCGTGGCAGCTGGGCCGTACGACAGAAGTTGGGTTTTACAGCTTCTGAACGCAGCTAAGTGCCTCACCTGAAAAATATTTCCAAGCCAGTGTTGGGAATTGAAGAGCAAAAGCCGTAGCTTTGCACTCCGTTTGCGAAAACGCCACTCGGGTGTTTTCTTTTTGTATTCATAAATCTCCACAGAATGCCTGGCATCATCGGTAAGAAAATCGGTATGACAAGCCTCTTCACTCCGGACGGGAAGAATATTCCCTGCACGCTCATCGAAGCGGGCCCGTGTGTAGTGACGCAGGTCAAGACCAAAGCCAACGACGGTTACACCGCCGTTCAAATCGGCTTTGGCGAAAAAAAGGCGAAGAACACGACCAAGGCTCTGGCCGGTCACTTCGCTAAATCGGGCACCACGCCCAAGAAAAAGGTCATCGAGTTTCGCCTCGATGCCGAATCGACGTACGCCGCCGGGGCCATCATCGACGCTACCCTTTTTGTGGAAGGCGACTTTGTGGACGTGGTAGGCACCTCCAAGGGCAAGGGCTTTCAGGGCGTTGTGAAGCGTTACAACTTCCAGGGCGTTGGCGGGCAGACCCACGGTCAGCATAACCGCCTGCGTCACCCGGGCTCTATCGGGGCTTGCTCTTGGCCTTCGCGCGTGTTCAAAGGAATGCGCATGGGTGGCCGCATGGGCACCGACCGTGTGAAAGTGCAGAACCTGAAGGTGCTGCGCGTGGTAGCTGATAAAAACCTGATTGTGGTGAGCGGCTCCGTGCCCGGCCACAAGAACGGCTACGTGGTACTAGAGAAATAAATCGACGACGACCATGGAAATCGCAATCTATAACATTAAGGGTGAAGACACCGGCCGCAAGGCTACGCTGTCGGATGCCGTATTCGGCCACGACGTGAACGAACACGTCATGTGGCTCGACGTGAAGCAGTACCTCGCCAACCAGCGCCAGGGGACGCACAAGGCCAAGCAACGCGCCGAAATCAACCGCACCACCAAAAAGGTGAAGAAGCAAAAAGGTACGGGCGGCGCCCGGGCCGGCAGCATGAAGTCGGGCGTTTTCGTAGGCGGTGGTCGGATATTCGGCCCCGAGCCGCGCGACTACAGCTTCAAACTCAACAAGAAAACCAAGCGTGTAGCCCGCCTCTCGGCGTTGGCTAGCTTGGCAAAAGACGGCAAGGTGGCCCTGGTGGAAAACATCAGCATGAGTGCCCCCCGCACCAAAGACTTCGTGGCCATCCTCAATAGCTTGAAGTTGAACAACGGCAAGAAGACCCTCTTCCTTACCGCCGAAGCCAACAAGCATTTGTTGTTGAGCGCCCGTAACATTCAGAAAGTGAGCGTTTCGACGCCCATCGGCCTCAACACCCACGACCTGCTCAACACCGATACGCTGTTGATTTCGGAGGACGGGCTGGCTTCGCTCACCCAACTTTATAGCACCGCCGAGTAATATGAGCACGCTGAAACGTCCGATTATCACCGAAAAGGCCACCGGCCTTCAGGCAGCAGGCCGCTACACGTTTGAAGTGGAGCGCACCGCCAACAAAGTGCAAATCAAGAAGGACATCGAAACGCTGTACGGCGTGACGATTACCGACATCAATACGATGCGCACCATCGGCAAAATCAAGTCGCGGTCGATGAAGGGTGGGGCCGTTTCCGGTCGCCGCGCTCACACCAAGAAGGCCATCGTCACCGTGAAGGAAGGCGATACCATTGATTTCTACGCCAATCTGTAAAAAAGGAAGGGGCCGTTGGCCCGCCTCCCTATTTCCTCGCCGCAAAAGCAACCGCTAGTAATGGCACTTAAAAAACTCAGACCAACAACCCCAGGGCAACGCCACCGCGTTGCACCGACGTTTGACGAGGTAACGACGTCAACGCCGGAGAAGTCTTTGATGACTTCTCTACCCAAATCGGGCGGCCGTAATGCCACCGGTAAGATGTCGAACCGCTACATTGGCGGCGGACACAAAACCCAGTACCGCATCGTCGATTTCAAGCGCGACAAGGCGGGCGTACCCGGCACGGTGAAAACCATCGAGTACGACCCCAACCGCAGCGCTCGCATCGCGCTGGTAAACTACGCCGACGGCGAGAAGCGTTACATCATCGCGCCCGCTGGCTTGTCGGTAGGCACGCAGATTGTGTCGGGCACTGGCTCGGCACCCGAGGTAGGCAACTCGTTGCCTCTGCGCGAAATTCCGCTCGGTACCATCTTGCACAACATTGAGTTGCACCCCGGTCAGGGCGCGGCAATGGCCCGCTCGGCTGGCACTTACGCCCAGTTGGTGGCCCGCGAAGAACGTTACGCTACGCTGAAATTGCCTTCGGGCGAGATGCGCATGGTGCTGGTAACGTGCATGGCTACGGTCGGCACGGTATCGAACGGCGACCACATGAACGTCCGCATGGGCAAAGCCGGCCGGAATCGCTGGGCTGGCCGTCGGCCCCGGGTACGCGGTGTGGTGATGAACCCCGTTGACCACCCGATGGGTGGTGGCGAAGGCAAGTCGTCGGGCGGTCATCCGCGCAGCCGCAACGGTATTCTGGCCAAAGGTCAGAAGACCCGCAACAAGAACAAGTATTCCGAAAACCTCATTGTGAGCCGCAAAGGCAAGAAATAACCGATGGCACGTTCACTCAAAAAAGGGCCGTACATCGACTTTCGGCTCGAAAAAAAGGTCGCAGCGCTCGAAACTGCTGGCAAGAAAACGGTGGTGAAGACCTGGTCGCGCCGCTCGATGATTTCGCCGGATTTCGTGGGCCATACCTTCGCTGTTCACAACGGCAACAAGTTCATTCCGGTTTACGTGACCGAAAACATGGTTGGGCACAAGCTTGGCGAATTCTCGCCGACGCGCAACTTCCGTGGTCACATCGCCAAAAAAGATAAAGGCAAGCGCTAACATGGAAGCAGTAGCAAAACTTCGCAACGTGCCCACCTCGCCGCGCAAAATGCGCTTGGTGGCCGATTTGGTCCGTGGTAAGAAAGTGACGCAAGCCCTGGGCCTGCTTCGCTTCGAAGCCAATATCGGAGCCGAAAAAATCGAAAAACTGCTCCTTTCGGCCTTGGCCAATTGGCAGCAGCACAACGAAGACGACCGCATTGAGGATGCCAACCTCTACATCAGCGAAATTTTCGTGGATGAAGGCCGGCAGCTCAAGCGTCTGCGCCCCGCGCCGCAAGGACGTGGGCACCGCATTCGCAAGCGCAGCAACCACGTGACGCTGAAAATCGACACGAAAATTGAGAAGGCTGGCTCGAAAGCAGCCCGTGCTCAAGCTGCAACAACCGCTTCCACCGAAAACACGGCCGACGCCAACGCCTAACCACACATGGGACAGAAAGTAAATCCAATCGGCTTCCGCCTCGGCGTGATTAAAGGCTGGGACTCTAACTGGTACGGCGGCAAGGACTTTGCTGACAAGCTGGTGGAGGATGAAAAAATCCGTAAATACATCCACGCCCGCATTCAGAAAGGTGGCATCAGCCGCATCGTGATTGAGCGTACCCTGAAGCGCATCACCATCACCATCAACACGGCTCGCCCGGGTGTGGTGATTGGCAAAGGCGGCCAGGAAGTGGACAAGATTAAGGACGAGCTGAAGCAAATCACCAGCAAGGACGTTCAAATCAACATCTTCGAAATCAAGCGCCCCGAATTGGACGCCAAGCTGGTCGGCGAAAGCATTGCCCAGCAGTTGGCTGCCCGTATCTCGTTCCGTCGTGCGATGAAGATGTCGATTCAGGCTGCCATGCGGGTGGGTGCCGAAGGCATCAAAATTCAGTGCGGTGGCCGCTTGGGCGGTGCCGAAATTGCCCGCTCGGAGCAATACAAGGAAGGCCGCACGCCGCTGCACACCCTACGGGCCGACATTGATTATGCCCTCTCGGAAGCCCAGACGGTGTATGGTAAAATCGGTATCAAAGTGTGGGTGATGCGCGGTGAGGTGTTCGGCAAGCCCGACCTCTCGCCCAATCAGCAGCAAACGAACCCCGGTGGGGGCGAAGGCGGTGGCGGTCGTCGTGACGATCGTGGCCCGCGTGGCGAGCGCCGCGAAGGTGGCGACCGTGGCCCGCGCCGGGATGGCGACCGTGGTGGCCGAGGTGGTCAGGGCGGTGCTGCCGGTGGCGGCGATGCCAACGGCCCGCGCCGCAACGGCCCAGCCCAAGGTGGCGGTGCCGGTCGTGGCCCGCGCCGCTAGTTGGGGTAGCGCCAAGCATTTGCTTAACGCGTACTGCCTTTGCTTTGACGCTGAATGCGCTGGGGCACAACGCGCCAAGCTAAGGCTTGGCGCTACATTGAAACTTCTTTAAAATTTTACTCAAATGTTACAACCGAAAAGGACCAAGTATCGCAAGATGCAAAAGGGTCGCGTGACTGGCCTGGCCTACCGCGGCAGCTCCATCGACTTCGGTTCGTTCGCCATCAAGTCGCTGGAAGTGTCTTGGATTACGGCTCGCCAGATTGAGGCTGCCCGTATTGCCATGACCCGCGCCATGAAACGCGAAGGGCAAGTATGGATTCGCATTTTCCCCGACAAGCCGATTACCAAGAAGCCCGCTGAGGTGCGGATGGGTAAGGGCAAAGGCTCGCCCGAGTATTGGGTGGCCTGCGTGAAGCCCGGCCAAATCATGTTCGAGTCGGACGGGGTTTCGCTGGAAGTGGCCAAGGAGTCGCTTCGCCTTGCGGCGCAGAAACTGCCGGTGCGCACCTCTTTCGTGGTTCGCCGCGACTACGTAGAAACCGCCGCTTAACCAGGAACCGTCATGAAGAACAAGACCGACCTCAAAAGCCTTTCGGCCGACGCGCTGAAAGAGCAGGTAAAAGCTGAGCTGGCCCAGGGCCAGCAAATGCGTTTTGCCCACGCCATCTCGCCGCTCGAGAACCCCGCCCGATTGAAAGTCAACCGGAAAAGTGTGGCCCGCCTGCTCACCGAGCAGACCCGTCGCAAACACGAGCAGGCCATTAACCCCGCTCAATAACCGATGGAAGCCAACGTAACCCCCCAAGAAACCGCCGCCGCCGGCACCGAGCGCAACATGCGCAAGGAAATCGTCGGCAAGGTGACGAGCAGCAAGATGGACAAGTCCATCACCGTAGCTGTGGTGCAGAAGCAAAAGCACCCAATTTATGGTAAGTTCGTGACCAAGACGACCAAGTTCCACGCCCACGACGAGAAAAACGAGTGCGGCGAAGGTGACACGGTTCGTATCATGAGCACCCGCCCCTTGAGCAAGCTCAAGCGCTGGCGTTTGGTAGAAGTTGTTGAACGCGCTAAATAACCCCGTCCGATGATACAGCAAGAATCCCGCCTGACGGTGGCCGACAACAGCGGCGCCAAGGAAGTCCTCTGCATCCGCGTTTTGGGTGGCACGGGCAAGAAGTACGCCTCGGTTGGCGACAAAATTGTGGTTGCCATCAAATCGGCCATACCTTCCGGCAACGCCAAAAAAGGCACCGTGAGCAAGGCCGTGGTGGTGCGCACCCGCAAGGAAGTTCGCCGCAAAGACGGTAGCTACATCCGCTTCGATGACAACGCAGCGGTGTTGCTCAACAACAACGACGAGCCCCGCGGCACGCGCATCTTTGGGCCGGTGGCCCGCGAACTGCGCGAGCGTCAGTTTATGAAAATCGTATCCTTAGCCCCCGAAGTACTGTAAGCCATGGGTATCAAGAAAGCAGAGCCCGTTAAGCTGCACGTGAAATCGGGCGACACCGTGAAGGTGATTGCAGGCGATGAGCGCGGCAAGACCGGCGTTATCAAATCGGTGAACCGGGTGACCCAGCGCGTAATCGTGGAAGGGCTCAACCTCGTCACCAAGCACAACAAGCCTAGCGCAAAAGCGCCGCAGGGTGGCATCACGAAAATTGAAGCCCCCATGCACGTGAGTAATGTGCAGGCCATCGATTCCACCACAGGCGAGCGAGTGCGCAAGGGCGCGGCGGCAACTTCGGTTGCTCCGGCCAAGCGTGCCACTGCCCAGAAAACGGCTTAACCCGTCCCCTCTATCATGGCCCGTCTCAAAGACATTTACAACAAAGACGTTGTACCCGCGCTGCAGGAGCAATTCCAGTTTAAGAGCATCATGCAGGTGCCGCGCGTGACGAAAATCTGCATCAACCGCGGCATTGGCGCGGCGGTAGCCGACAAAAAGCTGGTGGATAACGGCGTGGACGAGTTGACCCAAATCACGGGTCAGAAGGCCGTCGCTACCATCGCTAAAAAGTCGGTTTCCAACTTCAAGCTCCGTGAGGGGATGCCGATTGGCGCGAAAGTGACCCTGCGCGGCGAGCGGATGTATGAGTTCATGGACCGCTTGCTGACGGTGGCCCTGCCCCGCGTGCGCGACTTCAAAGGTATCAACGACAAAGGCTTTGATGGCCGTGGT
>JANXUO010000624.1 GCA_025356245.1 Hymenobacter sp. | reverse complement strand
AGGTCCATGTCGTCGAGCAATTGCTCACGAAACTCCCGCTGAGTGATCGCCCCCGATTGGAGTAGAAGTTGGTCGGCCAGCGTGCTCTTGCCGTGGTCGATGTGGGCAATGATGCAAAAGTTTCTAATGTGCTTCACGGGGGCGGTTTTTCAGGCTACGAAGGTACGGCGGCACCCTGGCAAAAGCTAACGCGGCGGCAGGGCCGCCGGCCGGGGCGGGCGTGGTTGAGTAACCGCCACCGACTAGTTTTGTCAATTAATTGCTCCAATAATTGCGCTTATGCAAGCCGACTACGAAGATTTAAGCATTGATGCGGACGAAAAATTCCGCGTTACCCTCGTTAACAATACCGTCCTGTACGTACTGGCCTACACCTTCGTATGGGCCGTCCACGAGTTTGTAAAAATTACTCTCTCGCATTACCTGCACCTGCGCGGCAACTGGGACGTTAGCAAAATAGCGTACACCATGGCCGACAACGAGTGGTGGCGGCTGGCCATCATTGCCGTCAACGGCATTGGGCCGGCTGTGTGCGCGGGCATTTCCTTCGTGGCCTACACCTGGTACTGGCAGCGGCTACGGGCCACCCGGGGCCTGTTTAAGCTACTGGTGCTCTGGATTTCCTTCCACGCCCTCAACCTGAGCCTGGGGGCGCTGCTGGCCGATAACTTCACCCAAACCGGCTTCTGGTTTGTGCCTAGCTGGGTATTTCAGATGGGCAACGTGCCCAACGTAATAGTAGGAATTCTGGCCGGTATCGGACAAATTGCCATGGGCTACTTTGCCGGGGTGGCCTTTTTACAGGCCCACGATTCCAAAACCGTGATGCGCTACCAAAACCGCAAGCGCATGGTGATGTACACGCTTATTTTGCCCTACATCTTCGGTACTGTCGTCATCTGCGCCAGCCGCCTGCCCTTGCTCTCGTTAGGCGAAACTATTCGCTTGGTTACCATGATATTGCTAGTTGGCCCCATGTGCCTGGGCTGCCTCAACGAGCTGTTTGGCTCCACGGTGCGCGGCCCCAAAAACACCCACATTGCCTGGGGAATGCTGGGCCTGAGCATTATTTTACTGATGCTGTGGCGTTTGTTTCTGGCCCCGGCCGTTCATTTTGGCAGCTGATTTTTGGTGGTTTTGATTTGGTTGAAGAAACGCCCCAGTGCCTGTGCGCCGGGGCGTTTTTCGTACCTTCGCACACGTTCAAATTCTTGATGGCGGACTACAAAGTCCACGCTACTTCTCCCATGCACCCCGCTCCCACCGCACCCTACAAGCTCCAGAACCACGTTCGCATCGTCACCGCCGCCGCCTTGTTCGACGGCCACGACGCGGCCATCAACATCATGCGCCGCATCATCCAGAGCAGCGGCGCGGAGGTAATTCACCTCGGCCACAACCGCTCGGTGCAGGAAATCGTGGATTGCGCCATTCAGGAAGATGCCCAGGCCATTGCCATCACCAGCTATCAGGGCGGGCACAACGAGTACTTCAAGTACATGCATGACCTGCTAAAAGAGCGCGGCGCGGGCCACATCAAAATCTTCGGCGGCGGCGGCGGCGTGATTCTACCCACCGAGATTGCCGACTTGCAGGGCTATGGCATTACCCGCATCTACTCGCCCGATGATGGCCGGGCGATGGGTTTGCAGGGCATGATTAATAATTTGCTGGAGCAGGCTGACTTTCCGACTGGCCAAAACCTGAACGGCGAGGCGGGCCACGTAAAAGAGAAGGACGCCCGCAGCATCGGCCGCCTGATTTCGGCGGCTGAGAACTTCCCCGAGGAGTTTGAGCGGGTGAAAGGCCAGTTGGTGGCGGAGTTTCAGAGCAACGAGTCGAAGCTAAAAGAAAAGGCTGACGGCAAAGGGAACCTGGAAACGCACTCCGCTCCTATTCTCGGCATTACGGGCACGGGCGGTGCGGGCAAATCCAGCTTAGTAGATGAGCTGGTGCGGCGGTTTTTGATGGACTTTCCGGAGAAAACCATTGCCATTATCTCCGTGGACCCCAGCAAGCGCAAGACCGGCGGCGCGCTGCTCGGCGACCGGATTCGGATGAACTCCATCAACTCGCCGCGGGTGTACATGCGCAGCTTGGCCACGCGCCAGAGCAATTTGGCTTTGAGCAAGTATGTGCAGGACGCCGTGGACGTGGTGAAGGCCGCCAACTACGACCTGATTATCCTCGAAACCTCCGGCATCGGCCAGTCCGACACCGAAATCATCGAGCACTCCGACGCCAGCCTCTACGTGATGACGCCCGAGTACGGCGCGGCCACGCAGCTGGAGAAAATCGACATGCTCGATTTCGCCGACGTTATCGCCCTCAATAAATTCGACAAACGCGGCGCCCTCGACGCCCTGCGCGACGTGCGCAAGCAGTACCAGCGCAACCACGGCCTGTGGGACTCGCCCACGGACGCGATGCCGGTGTTCGGCACCATCGCATCCCAGTTCAACGACCCGGGCATGAACCGGCTGTACCGGGCGGTGCTGAAGATGCTGGAAACCAAAACCGGGGCCGTCTTCGCCTCGCACCTCGAAACGACGGTGGAGGATTCGGAGAAGATTTACATCATCCCGCCGCACCGGACGCGCTACCTGTCCGAGATTGCCGAAAGCAACCGCGCTTACGACCAGCGCGTGCGCGAGCAGGCCCACATTGCGGAAGTAGCCGGCGCGTTTGCCAAGTTGGAAGAGCACTACCGCGCCGAGAAAAAAGACGGCCCCGTGGAGGAGTTCGGCAAGAACAAGCAAACCCAATTGCGCCGCCTCGATGCCAACAGCCAAGTCATTCTGGAAAACTGGGAAGCCACGCTGCAGAACTACCGCAACCCGGAGTACGTGTACTCGGTGCGGGGCAAGGAAATTCGGGTGCAGACGCACACCAAGTCGCTCTCGGGCAACAGCATCCCAAAAGTGTCGGTGCCGCGCTACACCGGCTGGGGCGACCGCCTCCGCTGGGCCATGCAGGAGAACTTTCCCGGCGAGTTTCCTTACACGGCCGGTGTATTCCCCTTCAAGCGCGAGGGCGAAGACCCCACCCGCATGTTTGCCGGCGAAGGCGGCCCCGAGCGCACCAACCGCCGTTTCCACTACGTGAGCATGGGCCTGCCCGCCAAGCGCCTGAGCACGGCCTTCGACTCGGTGACGCTCTACGGCGAGGACCCCGACGTACGGCCCGACATCTACGGCAAAATCGGCAACGCTGGCGTGAGCATCGCCTGCCTCGACGATGCTAAGAAGCTCTACTCCGGCTTCAACCTGGCCAACCCCAGCACGTCGGTTTCGATGACCATCAACGGCCCCGCCGCTACGTTGGCTGCGTTTTTCATGAACGCCGCCATCGACCAGCAGTGCGAATTCTACATTAAAGAGCACGGACTGGAAGCGGAAGTCGAAGCTAAAATCGATGCCATCTACGCCGGTAAAAACCAGCCCCGCCCCCGCTACCAGGGCGAGCTGCCCGCCGGCAACGACGGCCTCGGCCTGAGCCTGCTCGGCGTGACCGGCGACCAGGTGCTGCCCGCCGACGTGTACGCCACCATCAAGGCCCGGACGCTAACGCAGGTGCGCGGCACCGTGCAGGCCGACATTCTCAAGGAAGACCAAGCCCAGAATACCTGCATTTTCAGCACCGAATTTGCCCTGCGCCTGATGGGCGACGTGCAGGAGTACTTTATCACCGAGAAGGTGCGGAATTTCTACTCCGTGTCCATTTCCGGCTACCACATTGCTGAAGCCGGCGCCAACCCGATTACCCAGCTGGCCCTCACGCTCTCCAACGGCTTCACGTTCGTAGAATATTACGTGAGCCGCGGCATGAGCGTCAACGACTTCGCGCCCAACCTGAGCTTCTTCTTCTCCAACGGCATCGACCCGGAGTACGCCGTGATTGGGCGGGTAGCGCGCCGCATCTGGGCCAAGGCCATGAAGCTGAAGTACGGCGCCGACGCCCGCAGCCAGATGCTGAAGTACCACATCCAAACGTCGGGCCGCAGCCTGCACGCGCAGGAAATCGACTTCAACGACATCCGCACCACGTTGCAGGCGCTGTATGCCATTTACGACAACTGCAACTCGCTGCATACCAACGCCTATGACGAGGCCATCACCACGCCCACCGAGGAATCGGTGCGCCGGGCCATGGCCATTCAGCTCATCATCAACCGCGAGCTGGGTCTGGCCAAGAACGAAAACCCGCTGCAAGGCTCCTTCATCATCGAGGAGCTGACCGACCTGGTGGAAGAGGCGGTGCTGCTCGAATTCGACCGCATTACGGAGCGCGGCGGCGTGCTGGGCGCGATGGAAACCATGTACCAGCGCGGCAAAATCCAGGAGGAAAGCATGCACTACGAGATGCTGAAGCACACGGGCGAGTACCCCATCATCGGCGTGAATACCTTCCTCTCGTCCAAAGGCTCGCCCACGGTGGTGCCGGCCGAAGTCATCCGGGCCACGGAGG
>JANXUO010000609.1 GCA_025356245.1 Hymenobacter sp. | reverse complement strand
CGCAACTTCGGGGCCATTGCCCGCACGGCCGAGTGCCTGGGCGTGCAGGCCATTGTGGTGCCCGGCCGGGGCGCGGCCCAAATCAACGGCGACGCCCTCAAAACCAGTGCCGGCGCCCTTAACCTGCTGCCCGTGTGCCGCGAAAACGACCTGCGCGCCAGCATCCAGTTTTTGCAGGATTCGGGCGTCCTCATCGTGGCCTGTACCGAAAAAGCCGACGAGGCCGTGGGTGCCCAGTCGGCCGATTTCAGCGGCCCCATCGCAGTGCTGATGGGCTCGGAAGAGGACGGCATCTCGCCCGAGTTACTCCGCATGGCCGACGTGAAACTAAAGGTGCCGATGAGTGGGCAGATTCAGAGCCTCAACGTGAGCGTGGCGGCGGGCATTATGCTGTTTGAGGTGGCGCGGCAGCGGGTAAATGCGACGTAGCTGCCATTGAAGATGAAGCGCAACAATCCGTCTTGGTTTCAACGCTAATCCCTAAATCGCGCCAAGCCTTCTTACATGGAAAAAAGAAAAAGCCCCGACACTGCAAAGTGCCGAGGCTTTTTCTTTTAAAGCCATGGAAATCCCTGACTACATGTCCTCATCTATCTTCACCTTGTTGTCGTCCTTCACCTTGGAGAGGTCGCCCACCACGGTGGTGGGAAGGCCAAGTATCGAAACAGGCTTGACTTTTATAGCCACTTCGATGCCAACTTCGCGGCGGTAGTCCTCCTCGTGTTGCCTAGTATAGTAAGCTCGGGTATCATCGGTAAGGGTGTACACCACCCCGTCGTTTTTGAACCGCAGTTGGGCTGATTCCACGCCCTCGTTGGCCGCACCGCCCCCGCGGGTGTACGACCAGTAAGTGAATTTCTTCCAACTACTGGCATCGAGTTTGGCGGGGTATTGCAGTTCTACTTTGGCCGCTGTACCGAACCTATAAACCAGATAGGCCCCTTTCGGCCCTCGGCAGAGCGCGGCCGTTTTGCCGGACTTTGTTTGGAAGGCAAACACGGTGGTTTCCCCAGCACGAGCTAACGTAGCCACGCCGCCCGGAGGCTTGGCAGCTTCCAGCGGGAGAGCAAACCCCACCAGCAGAAACGAGGCAGAACTGGTGAGCATGGAGTGTTTCATTAGTTATACCCCGCGCCCTTTTTCGCCTTCACGTCGGCCACAAATTCCTTCACGCGCTGCTCCTCGCTGCGCTTGCAGATAAGCAGCACGTTGTCGTACTCGGCTACGATGTAGTCTTCCAGGCCCTGGATGACGACCAGGCGTTCGGAGGGCGTTTTGATGACGCAGCCGGTGGTGTCATAGAGCATGGCGTCGCCACTGACGAGGTTGTTGTTAGCGTCGTGGGGGCCGATGCGGTGCAAGCTGTCCCAGGTACCGACGTCGCTCCAGCCAAAATCGGCGGGCAGCACGTACACGTTATCCGCCTTTTCCATCACCCCGTAGTCGATGCTGATGTTGGAGCAGCGGGCGTAGGCGTCGTCGATGAAAGCCGCCTCCTGGGCGGTGCCGAGTTGGGCACTGCCTTCCTCAAACACATCGGCAATGTCGGGCAGATGTTGCTGAAAGGCTTTGATGATGACCTCGGTGCGCCATACAAACAGGCCCGAATTCCAGAGGAAATCGCCGCTCTCGAGGAACATTTTGGCAATTTCAAGGCTGGGCTTTTCGGTGAAGGTTTTCACTTTGTGCAGCATCCCGCCGGGCAGACTTTGCTCGTCGAGGTACTGAATGTAGCCGTAGCCGGTGTCGGGCCGCGAGGGCTGAATGCCGAGCGTCAGCAGCACGTCGTGGGTTCGGGCGGCGCTCACGGCGGTGTCCATCAGGCGCCGAAATTCGTCTTCGTGCAACACGGCATGGTCGGCGGGGCTCACAATCATCACCGCCTGCGGGTCGCGCTGGGCAATGCGGTAGGCGGCATAGGCAATGCAGGGGGCCGTGTTGCGGCCAATGGGCTCGCCCAGTATCTGGTCGGCGGGCAAAAAGGGCAGGTGCTCCTGCACCAGCGCAGCGTAGTCGCGGTTGGTGACGACGAATACGTTTTCGGGCTTGCAAACGCCCGCGAACCGGTCAACGGTAAGTTGCAGCATGGAGCGGCCAGTGCCCAGCACGTCGTGAAACTGCTTCGGAAGCGCCGTGCGGCTAAAGGGCCAGAAGCGGCTGCCAATGCCGCCGGCCATGATAACGAGGTAGGTTGAATTCATCGCTGCAAAGTTAGCGCGCAGTGGCGCGGGTTCTCAACCCGTGTCACACCAAGCCTTCGCGCAGCAGGTCGTGGAGGTGAATGAAGCCGGCGAATTGCCCGTTTTCCGTCACCACCAGCTGGGTGATGTTGCGGGCCTGCATTCGGGCCAGGGCTTCGGCGGCAAAGTCGTCGACGTCGATGGTGGCGGGCTGGGGCGTGAGGATGTCGCGGGCCCGCAGGCGCTGCAAGTCGGCGAGGTTGGTGCCCAGCATCCGGCGCAGGTCGCCATCGGTGATGATGCCGGCCAGGCCACCGTCGGGCGCCAGCACGGCCGTGGCCCCGAGGCGCTTGCCCGAAATTTCGAGCAGCACGGCGTGCAGCGGGGCATCGGCGGGCACCTGGGGGCGTTGGTTTTGGCGGCTGAGGTCGCCCACTTTCAGGTAGAGCTTTTTGCCTAGGGTGCCGCCGGGGTGCAGGCGGGCAAAGTCCTGGGCCGAGAACTGGCGGCTTTCGAGCAAGCACACGGCCAGGGCATCGCCGAGGGCCAGGGCGGCGGTGGTGCTGGTGGTGGGGGCCAGGTTGTTGGGGCAGGCCTCTTTTTGGACCGGGGCGTGCAGCACGAAATCGGCCTGCTGGGCCAGGTACGAGTCGGCGTTGCTGACCAAGGCGGCCAGTGGCACGCCCTTACGGCGCAGCAGCGGCACAAGCACCTTAATTTCGGGCGTGTCGCCCGATTTGCTGATGGCCACCACAAAATCTTCGGCCTGAATCATGCCCAAATCGCCGTGGATGGCGTCGGCCGCGTGCATGAACAGGGCGGGCGTGCCCGTGCTGTTGAGTGTGGCCACTATTTTGCCCGCAATGTGGGCGCTTTTGCCAATGCCGGTTACCACCACCCGGCCCTTGAGCTTCAAAATGGCGGCCACGCAGCGCTCAAAATCGGGGGTGGCGGCCAGGGCGGCGGCTACGTCGTGCAGGGCAGCGGCTTCGTCGTAAAGCACCTGGCGGGCAATGGCGAGGAGGTCAGGCATTTTTGGTTGCTTGCTTATTGGTTACGGCTTATTTATATTTACACGTAGCCATGCCTACAAGGCCCGCTCGCGGCGTTGCGCGGGGCCGGCGCGGCGCGGCCGCAAAGGTGGGGCACAGAAACGGGGAACGCCGCGCCCCAATCGATTGCTTAAAGAAAGTTTGCCTGTTAGCCGCCAGAATGCAATTTTTTTGGCTGTGAACTTCGACTTGTGCTTATCTTCGTAATACACCGCCCTTCTGCCAACCACCTTTCCAACTTGCTGTATGTCATTAGTTGCTATTGCCGAAACCCCACTTCCGGTTGCTGACCTGAAAAGCACCTTGAAAACCGTGTTCGGCTACGGCCAGTTTCGGGGTACGCAGGAAGCCGTGATTAAGAACGTATTAGCCGGGCACAACACCTTCGTCATCATGCCCACAGGGGCGGGCAAAAGCCTGTGCTACCAGCTGCCCGCGCTGGTGGTGCCGGGCACGGCCATCGTTATTTCGCCGCTGATTGCGTTGATGAAAAACCAGGTGGACCAGCTCGGGGCCTTCGGCGTGAACGCGCAGGTGTACAATTCGACGCTGACCAAAGCCGAAATGAACCGGGTGAAAAAGGACGTCATCAGCGGCGCGGTGCGGCTGCTGTACGTGGCCCCCGAAAGCCTGAATAAAGACGAAACCGTCGAGTTTCTGCTAAAAAGCACCATCAGCTTCGTGGCCATCGACGAGGCCCACTGTATTTCGGAGTGGGGGCACGACTTCCGGCCCGAGTACCGCCG
>JANXUO010000608.1 GCA_025356245.1 Hymenobacter sp. | reverse complement strand
CCCTTCGGGCGATTCTTCCGACCACTGGGCGTTGAACGACTCGCGTCAGAACACTCGTTGGACGAAGCCCTTCGGGCGATTCGTCCGACGAGTGCGCTGGGGCAGCATACGGCAGTGGCCGGACGAACCCTTCGGGAATTCGCCCGACCACTGCTCACAGCATTCCCTCATCAGCGAAGCTATAATACCCCAAATCGGTGTAAATGAGGTGGTCGAGGACTGGCAAATCCAGGAAATTACCGGCCTCGCGGAGCTTTTTGGTGAGTTGAATATCGGCAGCGCTGGGCTGGCGGTTGCCGCTGGGGAGGTTGTGAACCAGGATGATGGAGCTGGCAAGCTGCTCCAGGGCTTCCTTGAAAATCATTTTAGGGTCGGCCACGGTGCCAGCTACGCCGCCCTGGCTGATGGCGGTTTTGCGCATCACCACATTGGCGCGGTTAAGGAGGATGACCCAGAATTCCTCGTGCGGCAAGTCCATGAGATTGGGCTTGACGAGGTTGTAAATATCGCGCGAGCAGGTGATGGTAGTGCGAGCGGGGGCTTCGGCCTCTTTGCGGCGGCGGCCCAGCTCCAGGGCGGCCACCACGGTGAGGGCCTTAGCCTCGCCGATGCCAGGGTGGCGGCACAACTGCTTCACGCCTTGGCGGGCCAGCTCGTTGAGGTCGTTGCCGACGGCTTGAAGCATGATTTTGGCTACGTCCACGGCCGAGAGCTTCACCGTGCCGGAGCCCAACAGGATGGCCAGTAGCTCGGCGTCGGAGAGGGCGGCGCGGCCTTTGGCGAGCAGCTTTTCGCGGGGGCGGTCTTCTTCGGCCCAGCTTTTGATGCCAAGCGGGGCAGCGTAGGCGCGGGCGGCGGGTTCGGCGGCAGTGGAAGGGAGGAAGTCGGGCGTGTCCATGCGGCACGGATTTTAAGGCGGGCCAGCAAAATGGCGGCTTGGCCTGCGCAAGCTAAAAACATTCGGCGCAACGGCGCGTCTTAGGGCATTGGTGGGCCTGAAATTTAAGCCTGCAATCAACTACAACCGATGCGCAATCCTACAACGGCCTGGCTGGTGCTGGCCCTTATTATCTTAGCCGAATGGTATGGATTTCAAGCCATTCGAACTGTTTCTCAAAATTATTCGCCGGGTACCCGGCGCGCGCTGGGCTGGGGCTACTGGCTGCTGACAGCGGGCACCTGGGGCGCGGCCATTTGGGCGGGCCTCACGCGCAACAGCAGCCCGACCCTCCTCAAGCCCTATTTGATAAGCTTGCCGCTGGTGCTGCTGGCGGCCAAGCTGGTTGTGCTGCTCCCGCTACTGTTCGAAGATGTAACCCGTGCGGGGCGCTGGGCGGCGGGCCGCTTCACGGCACCCACGGGCAGCCCTGGACAGGCCATTCCGCGCTCCACGTTTGTGGCGCGGCTGGCGCTGGGGCTGGCGGCCGTGCCGTTTGGGGCGCTGCTCTGGGGCATGCTCAAGGGCGCCACCGACTACAAAGTGCGCCGCCTCACCCTCAAATTCCCCAACCTGCCCCCAGCTTTCGACGGCTTCAAAGTGCTGCAAATTTCGGATTTGCACACCGGCAGCTTTGCCTCTACCGAGCCCCTGCACCGGGCCGTGGCCCTGATAAACGCCCAAAACGCCGACCTCATCCTCATGACCGGCGACCTGGTGAACAATGTGGCCACCGAGGTGGAGCCCCACATTCCGGCCCTGGCGGGCATCCGCTCCAAGCTGCCCATTTTTTCGAGCCTCGGCAACCACGATTACGGCGATTATGTGCCCTGGCCCAGCCCCGCCGCCAAACGCACCAACCTAGAGCGCCTGATGGCCAACCACGCCAAAATTGGCTGGACGCTGCTCAACGACACCAGCCACACCATCGAACGCGGCGGCGATAAAATAGCCGTGCTGGGGGTGCAAAACTGGAGCAGCCACCTCAATTTTCCCAAGCACGGCAACCTGCCCAAAGCCCACGCCGCCAGCGGCGATGCACCCTTCAAAATCCTCCTCTCCCACGACCCCTCGCACTGGGATGCCGAAGTGCGTCACTACCCCGACATCGACCTGACCCTCAGCGGCCACACGCACGGGATGCAATTTGGCGTGAACCTGCCTTTCTTTAAATGGAGCCCCGTGCAGTACGTGTACAAGCAGTGGGCCGGGCTCTACGAGCAGGGCCGACAGCGGCTTTATGTGAACACGGGCTTGGGCTACCTGGGCTTTCCGGGAAGGGTAGGCTTTTTGCCGGAAATTACAGTTTTTGAGCTGCGCAGAGGGTAAGGGAATTTTTGGGCTGCCTTGCCTTACCGCCAAAACCCCAAACCGTTTCTCTCCGTAAAGCCGCCCCATCTGCCAAAGGGCAGGCTTTACTCTTTTTTTTCTCTTCAACCGATGAAAAACACCCTCTTGCTGCTCGCCAGCGCTGCTGCTTTGTCGCTCGCTTCGTGCGGCGATAAAGCCACTGAAACCACGACCACGACCACCACCGCAATAACGCCCGGCACGTCCGCCGCCGTAGTTGACAGCGACGAAATGTACAAGCAGCGCTCGATGCGCGTGGCCAACAAGTACATTGCCGACATGAAGGTGAGCGACGCCGCCATGCAGGAGAAAATCCGCATGGCGTACTACAACCGCTCGAAGCGCTTCGGTGAAACCCGCGCTAAGTACCAGGCTGATACTATGGGTATGGCCGCCGCCATGCGCGAGGCCGATATGGCCACCGACGCCGAATTCAAAACCATTTACGCCGACCCGACCCAGTACCAGGCCTACGAAAGCAGCCGCTCGACCTACGACGAGAAAAA
>JANXUO010000566.1 GCA_025356245.1 Hymenobacter sp. | reverse complement strand
CCGGGCAGCACGTAAATCAGGTCGGCGCGGCGGGCGCGGTGTAGCAGCCGCCAGAAGTTATAGGCCGCGTCGGCTTCGGCGTCGGCGTAGGTGGGCATCCGGGCGGCGGTCAGCACGTCGTACGGAAACAGCGACTGCTGGCTACGGCGGGCGGGCAGCACGTTCTCGTTGCAACTCAGGATGATAACGTGGTCGAAATCCAACGCCCGCGTTTCGAGCAGGCCCATTATTTGGACTTCGGCCAGCGGCTCGCCCTCGAACGGCAGGCGCGTCTTGTTCATCTGCTCATACAAAAACCGCCGGAACGAAGGCACCGACAGCCGCTGCTCGCGGCAGTCGAAGGCCGACTCGAGGCGCTTGATGAGGGTGTAAAACAGGTACAGGTATTCGGCTCCGAAAGCCACCTCGCGGTCGGTTTCAGCCTTTTCGGCGGCGTACACTTGGCGCAGCACGTCCACGAGGGTGTGGCAGGCTTGCAGCACGTCGTCGCAGTTGTGCCAGGTGCGAAACAGCGCTTCAATGAGCGGGTGGTGGCCGCCCAACTCCAGCAGCTGGCTGGCGTCGAGCAGCACGGCCTGCTGCTTCACAATCTGGTGGCAAATGGAGTCGAACAAGCCGTGGTACTGCGCCGCCTCGGGCTGCTGGTCGAGCCAGCGTTGGTAGCGCCGCAAAAATGGGTGGCTCAGCAACTTGCTCACGGCCAGGTGGTGGTAGCGCGGCACGCCGTAGCCGCTTTCACGGCTGCCCTCGCGCACGCCGGTCAGGTGTACCTCAAACAGCAAATCCACCAAATTAAACAGCGGCGTGGCCTGAAAACTCAGGCCCATCGTCACGTTGAAGTCGGGCACCACGGCGGCGGGCAGGCCGTAAAGCACGGGCAGCAAGAGGGTTTCGTCGGGCAGCACTACGGCCACCGAGGCGCCGGGGAAGGCCGCCCGCGCTTCGGCTAGCAGCTGCCCGGCCAGCTTGCCCTGCTGGCTGGGGTTGGCCACGCCCAGCGTGCGGATGTGCCGGGGCAGCCCCCGCAGGTACTCGCGGCCGTCGCCGATAGCGGCGAGGGGCAGGTGCCAGCGCTCGGCGTACTTGCGCAGGTGCAGGCCGGCGCGGTTGGGCGAGGTGGGGTCGAGGTAAAACGGGTCGGCGTCGAGGCGCACCTCGGCCCGCCCGGCGTTGATTAACAAGCCAATGAGTTTTTCTTCGGCCCGCGAAAGATGGCCCAGGCCGATGAAAACGTGCCGGGGCGGGGGCGGGCCGTCGGCCTCTAGCTCGCGGGCCAGGCGCTCCACGGCGCGGCGGTAGGCCAGGCCGGGGTAGGCCTGGTGCCGGGCCAGCATTTGGGCTTGTAGCTTGCGGTACACCTGCTCCAGGTTGTTCCAGAAGCCGAACGAGCGGCGGGCGGCCCCGTTTTCGGCCACTGCCTCCAGGTTCCAGCGCTCCAGGGCTTTGGCTTCGGAGAGGTAGTCGAAGACGGTGTGCGGGTCGGCCAGGTTTTGGTCGAGGTTGGAGAAGTCGTTGAGCAGCAGGCCCGCCCAGCCCACAAACTTATCAAAGTCAAGGTCGGTGTCGATGCCTTTCAGCAAGTCGAACAGCAAGAGCTGCAGGGCGATGGGCTCCTCTACCTGCACGCCGGCGCGGTCCACCACGTAGTCTTCCATCGTGGTGATGCGGGGTGCCCACAGCGGCTGGCCGTTGGGCAGGGCTAGGGCCAGCTCGTTTTTGAGGTACACCACGGCCCGGCGCGTGGGCACCACCACCACCAGGTCGGCCAATTCATCTTGAGGGCCCGCGCCGTATTTTTCAAGTAGATAACGGGCGGTTTCGGCCAAAAAGGTGCCGGGTATTTCGGGGATGGGCGGGGCAAAAACGGGGGCAGTGCGGGCGTCGGTCGTCATCACGGGTAAAGGTACTAGCGAGGCCCAACAACCACTCAAAAGCACCGGGTTACACATGTTTTTTTGGTGCTGGGTGTTTGGTTTTTAGGTTTTTGGTACTCGGTGTTCTTCTTGGCGCAAACCTAGCAACTGTGGAGCCTGCTACGCCGGGTGCTTGGCCAAGCCGTAGCGTGTCCAGGCATAATTCATTGCTAATTTGCCCAAAATTCAACAGACGTTCCTATGAAAATCTTTTACGCCTTGGGGTTGGCCATGTTGCTGGCCACCCCCGCCTTCGCCCAGGACCCCGCCACGCCGCCCACCGCGCCCCCGCCGCCCGCCGAGCCCCGCTGGCGCAACAGCTTCAAGTCGTCGCTCAACCTCACCGAGAGCCTGCTGAGCAGCAACTGGCGCGGCGGGGGCGTCAACGCCATTGGGCTCAGTACGTTTGCTAATTACCAGGCCCACCGCAAAGTGGGCAAGAACTCGTTCGACAACGAAGCCGATTTCCTCTACGCCTTCACTAGCACCAAAGGTTTGGGGTTCCGCAAAACGCAGGACCGGCTGTTTCTCGACACCAAGTACGGCCACGCCCTCAGCGCGAAGTGGGACTTGTTTGCTTCGCTCAACCTGCTCACGCAATTTGGCCCCGGCTACAAATACACCAAAAACGCAGCGGGTGAGGAGGAAGCGGCCTTGGTGTCGCGGTTTTTCGCGCCGGGCTTCGTTACGATGGCCTATGGGTTTGAGTACCATCCGGTGAGCTACTTCCACCTGCGGCTGGCGCCGTTTTCGCCGCGCCTTACCGTAGTGCAAAACCCCGAGCTGCTGATTGCCGCCCTTGGCCCCCGGCCCTACGGCGTGGCCCCCGGTGCCACCAGCCGCTGGGAGGTGCTGGCCGGCCAGATTCTGGCCGAATTCGACAAGAACATCAGCCCCAACGTCAACCTCAAGGCCCGCTACATGGCCTTCGTCAACTACGAAACCCTGGAATTCAAAAAGATTGACCACCGGCTCGATGTCAACGTCACGGCCAAGGTGGGCAAGTACCTCAACGTGGGCCTCAGTGGCATTGCTCTCTACGACTACGACCAGGACAACGACCTGCAATACTCGCAGGGTCTGACAATGGGTCTGGCCTACAGCTTCCAGAATTTTGTGGATGCGAAGAAGTAGGGGCTTGTTTCTGAACAGGGCCGTTCAAATTGTCTGGTTTGATGTCACCTTTTTGAACTTGTCCACTTCATCCTCGCTGGCGAAGCCTTGAACAAGAAACAAGAAACAAGAAACTCACACCCGTCGCAGGCTCAATATCCGCACATCCACGGCCTCAGCCAAATGCAGCAGGGGCGGGTCGCTGGGCGTGGGCAAGCCGTGGCTTTCAACCAAGTTGGACTGCCAATCAAGCAGTCGTGCCGGGCGCAGCTGCCAGGGCGCGTGGGCCAGCGTACCGCGCCACAACCCATCGCCCAAATGGCCCGGCCGGGCATCGGGTCCGGCGGTGTAGAGGTGGTAGCGCTCGGTGAGAAAGTGCAGCAGCGTGCCGGGCCGGGCGGGCGGCAGCGGCGGCCCGGCTGCTTCCCAACTGGCCCGAAACGTGGCCGGAGCCGCGCCCGCGTGGGTGCGCTCGGCCGCTGCCCGAAACACGCCTGTCTGTTCGCGCAGGCTCATCCGGCAGTGCAGATACGGCAGGTGGAACGCCGTGCGGGCCGCCCACACCGCTAGCGCCGAAGTGGCATCGAGCGATAAAAACCACACCCCCGGCACGCCGTCGAGGGTAGCGTAGGTGCGCACGTTCAGCTCGTGCAACTTGCTGAGGCCGGGCACGGCGGGCAGGCCCAGGGGCCGAATGTGGCTCATGGTGAAGGGCACCACGCCCAGCCACGCCTGCCCTTCAAACGTGTCAACCGTCAGGCGCGGCGGCAGGTAGGGCCGCAGCAGCTCGGCTGGCACGGGCCAGTGAGCAAACAGCAGCTGGCTCCAGCGCTGGAGCATGAGGGGCGGGCGGGGCATGGGAAGCAGCAGCCGCGTAAGCGCAGCAGCGCTTGGGCAACCCAAAACCAGGGCAGTGGTTTTGGAACAGGCGGGTAGGGAAGGGGAATGGTCCGGTGAAGCGTCAGGTGCTAAAGTAGTTGCCAAAAAAAGGGCTTCGCCAACCTTGGCAAAGCCCTTTTCAGTTTGAGGGTGCCCGCTTACTCCACCACCAGTCGTTGGTTGATGGTGCCCGCCGTGGTGCGGGCCTGCACCGTGTAAATGCCCGGCGCAAGACCTGCCAGGGGCAAGTCAATTTCGGTGGGGCCGGGCGGGTAGCTTATGCGGCGCACCACCTGGCCCAGGGTATTGAGCAGCACGGCAGTCGTGCCTTTCGGTAGTTGCAGCGCCGGCGGCAGGCGCAGCGTGGCCGTGCCGTGGGCCGGGTTGGGGTAGAGGCTGGCCAGGGCCGCCAGGGCCGCCGGGGCCGTGGCCAGCACCCGCGCCTGGGGGCTGAACACGAGGGTGTAGCGGCTGGCCACGCGGGTGTTGGCGGGCAGGGCCAACCCCACAACAGAGGTCAGGGCCAGGTCGGTGTAGGTATTGGCCGTGGCGTCGTGGAGGTAGGCGTGGTAGGGGGTGGGTAGGTGGGCCAGGGTTTCGACGGCCAGCTCGTAGCGCCCGGCGACCGTGGCACGTAGCAGCAGTGGCACCCGCACCTCGGTCCCAGCCAGGGGCGGCAGACCGTTGATGCTAAAGTCGTTGCCAGCCACGCGGGTGGCCAGCGTGAGGGTTTGTCCCGCGCCGGGCAGCAGCGGGGCATCCAGGCGGGCGTCGGCCCCGGCGGTGGCCCCGGCCTGGAAATAAACGGCCGTTTGGTGGGCCAAAGTGCCGGTGGCATCGCGCAGGGCCAGCACCAGGCGCGGGCGCAGGTCGGCAGCGGGGCGCTGCACGGTGCGGCCATCGGTGGTGCCCAGCACGTCGTTGATGCTGTAGGTAATGCGCCCCGAGGTGTTGGGGGCAACCACGCGCACAAAAAAGGCCTGCCCCACTGGAACAACCCCCGTGCCGCCGTTTATGCCAATGCCCGGCGCGCCCCCCACGCCCGGTAGATAGCTGGCGTAAGCACCCGCGTACTGCCCGCTGCTTTTGAATACGTAAAGGGCTGGGTTGAGCTGAATGAGCCGCAGGTCAGCCTCCGCCGCCAGCCGGTCCCAGCTCAGGGGCGCAGCGTAGGGGTTGCCAAAAAACTGCCAGCCCCCAGCGGCCTGCATCCCCCATGAGCGGTCGAATACCAGGTTGGATTGCGTAAAGGCCTGACCGTTAAAGTTCAGGGTGGTGTTGGCGGGCATATTGGCGGTGTAGCCAAAGCCCGGAAACAGGGGTTCCAAGCCATCGTAGGGCGCAATCCAGCCCTGGTCGAAGCCCACCGGCCCCGGCGTGCCGCTCCCAATGGCCGCCTCGTCGTAGCGAAAGACCGTCGGAAACGGTTGCACACTGTTGCCCACCGTGTTGTAGAGGCGGTTCGTGACTGGGGTAAACGTGCTGGTGGCCAAGCCTGCCACCGTGGTGCCGTCCACGGGCGCGGCCAGGTGGCGGTAGCCCAGGCCCGCGTTGCGGCTGCCGTCGATGCATACCTGCACCGTGAGGTTGCCGGTGTAGGTGCCCAGCGTGGCGGTGCGCTGCAAGGCGGGCATCACCGGGGCCAGAATGGCCTGCTGCCCCGGCCCGGCCAGCAGCGTGAGCTGGTTATTGGTGACGACGGTGCCCTGATTTTCGATGCGGGTGCTCACGGCCAGCGGGGCGGCCAGGGTCAGGGCGTCGCGCGGGTCGGCGAGCACCACGATGCCCGCCGTGGTGGCCGCCGGGCCGGCCAGGGTGTGCCCGTAGCCCGCGCTGCCGCCGCCGTGGGTAAACACCAGGCGGCCCAGCGGCGCAAAGGTCACTGCGCCGCCCTGGTGCGTCAAGTTGCCCGCCAGGGTCAGTTCGGCCCCGTCGGCTACCGTCAGGGCCGTGCCGGCTACCATGCGCAGGCTGTTGGCGGCGGCGCGGTCCTGCACCAGCAACTGGCCGCCCGGTTGGCCGCCCGGCGCACTGGCGGCCAGGGCCAGGGTGGTGAGTGGGCCGCTGCCCGGCAGCAGCACCGGGGCCGTGGGCAGCGCGAGGCTGCTGCCGGCGGCCACCGTGAGCACGGCCCCGTCTTGCAGGTTGAGGCTATTTACTTCGTAGGGGTACTGCCCGCCCAGGGTGGGGGCGAAGGGCGTGGCCCCGGCCACTACCACGGCATCGGCGGTAGTGGGCACGCGGCCAATGCTCCAGTTGGCGGGGGTTTGCCAGTCGGTGCTTTGGGTACCGCGCCAGGTGGCCGTGGCCGGTGGCAGCGTGGCCGTCGCGAACGTGGCGAACGCGCCCTGGCTCAGGTTGTAGTACGAGCCGGAGGGGCTGGTTTTGAGGGCCACGGCCCGCACCAGGTAGGTGGCCGTGCCCGGCAGCGGACTAGCGTCGGTGTAGCCCGTGGCCGCCACCGGCTGCGGGGTGAGGCGCGTGAACGGCCCGCCGGGGTTGGCGGCGCGGTACACGTAATAGCCCAATACCGTTTCGAGGCTGACCGTCCAACTCAGGGCAGCCCGGCCGGCGCTGGCCGTGGCACTGGCCGCCGTGGGCGGTGCCATCGGGTGCAGGCGCAGGCTGGGGTCGCCCATCAGGGCGGCCCATATTTCGGGTGTGTAGTTGTTGGCACCGCCGTTCTGGCTGGCGACGGTGGCGTAGCCTACGGTTTCGCCCAGCCCCATCAGGTGGTACGACCAGATAGTATTTCCCCAGCAGTTGGTGAGGGTGTAACCGTCGCCGGCAATGGCCCCGCGCAGGAAGTTGTCGGTGTTGTCCCAGTCGCCAAAATAGCTACCAAACAGCATATTGAACACGCTGTACGTCGGGTTGGCAGCAAACTGCCGCACATCGCCCACCCGGTTGGCCCCGTAAAAATTGCCGGGCCCGCAGGCGTAGCCCAGCAAATAGGGCTGGGTGCGTAGCGTCGAAAAATACCCGCCATTGCCCACCCCACTCACGTTGGCTTCGCCCACCAGCGCCGAAAAATTGCCCCAGCCTGCATTGGCGGCACCGATGCCGCCGAACGGAAAAAAACTATCCTGCACCAGCCCGCGCTCGGGTACGGTTATCAGCTTGTGCCGAAAATTATGGTCTTTGCGCAGGTAGCGTTGCAGCAGGTTGGCCTCGCTGAGGTTGAAGTAGTTGAACGACAGGTTGCTCATGTCGGCCCGGCCCACTTGCAGTTGCACCCCGCCGGGCGGCGTACTCTGGTCAAATTTGCCGTCGCCGGGAATGTTGCGGTTTTCGGGGCGGTAGGCGGTGGTGGTGTTAACCTGGTTATCCGTCCAGGTGCCCAGCATATCGCCGTAGTACACGTCGGCGGGCCAGGCGCCCGCGTGGTCGGGGTGGCCGTCGGATACCACGTTGCCCGAATACGGCACGGCCACGTGGCCCAGCAAGAACACGGCCCGTACCTCGGTAGGGGCCGCCAGGTAATCGGCTTTTATCATGGCCTTTACCTGCGTTGGGGAGAGGGTCGGGGTCACGTCGTGCCGCAATACCTGCCAGCCGTCGCCCACCAGGTCGCTTTGCAATTGGGTAAGCTCGGGGGCCAGGTAGGCGGCATGGGTATTGTCCACGACCAGCACCAGCGTGCCCCGGCGCTCAATGGCGGGCACCTCGATACCCGAAAACGTGTGGCCATCATACGAATACATATTCGAGTTGCGAACGACGCGGTACTCGTAGGGGACGCCCACAATCACCGCATTGTCGTCGTATGAGGTAATAGCAGTGGTCGAAACCAGCAGCGGCGGTCCCCAGCTTCTCTCGCCCTTGCCCCGCCGATACACCGTGAACGTGGCCGGCTGCGTAGTTGGCGACGACCAGGTGAGGCGAACCTGGGCCGGGCTGCGGCGCACCACGGCGCTCACCAGCACGCTCACTTCCTGGATGGTGGATTGCGCCAGGGCCGCCTGGCCGATAAAGAGTGCAAGGGCGACCATCGGCCACGGGTTGCGGCCAGAGTTTCGGCCAAAAAGGAACTTCAGGGCAAGCCGAAGCCGGGACATTCTACGGGCATCTTCGGAAGCAAAGCAGTTGTTTATCATGGCGCAGCGGCGAAGGGTTGAGGTAGCAAGGTAGCTGGTTAAAATTGAATTGTCCACGCACACCAGCTATTGCCGGGCTCCTCCGCCAGGCACGACAAGTCAGCCCTTCAAAAGGTTGCTGCCTACGCCCCAGTCATTGCTGGCTGTCCGGCCGTCAGGGGAGTAGCCGCCGGCCCGTCCTGGTGCATCTCGCGGTAGAAAAACGCGAAAATCAGCGGAAAAATCAGCAGCGTGAGCACCGTGGCCGACACCAGCCCGCCAATTACCACAATGGCCAGGGGCTTCTGGGTTTCGGAGCCAATGCCGGTGCTCAGGGCTGCCGGAAACAGGCCAATCATGGCCATGAGGGCCGTCATCACCACGGGGCGCACCCGCGAGGCCACGCCTTGGCGCAGGCTTTGGTCGAGGCTGAGGCGCTTGCGCAGGTTTTCCTTGAAGACGGTAATCAGCACGATGCCGTTCTGAATGCAAATGCCGAGCAGGGCAATGAAGCCGATGCCGGCCGAAATCGAGAAATTGACGCCCGTCAGGTGCAGCGCCGCAATGCCGCCAATCAGTGCAAACGGTACGTTGGTGAGCACCAGGGCCGCATCTTTGCCGTTGCCGAAGGTGATGAACAACAGGATGAAGATGATGACGAGCGACACGGGCACTATTTGCCCCAGGCGCTTGGTGGCCCGCACCTGGTTCTCGAACTCGCCGGCCCACTCGATGCGGTAGCCCTTGTCGAGCTTCACGGCTTTGGCCATGCGCTGCTGGGCCTCGGCCACGGTGCTGCCCATGTCGCGGTCGCGGATGGAGAATTTGACGGCGATGAAGCGCTGCCCGTTGTCGTGGTAGACGAAGGCCGGGCCGTTGCTGGTGCCGATGTTGGCTATTTCTTTGAGAGCCACCTTACTGCCCCGGATGGTGGGCACCCGCAAATCGCCGATTTTATCCTCCGTGTCGCGGTTGGCCTTGGGGTAGCGCACCGTCACGTCGAAGCGGCGCTCGCCTTCGTAGAGCTGGGTGGCGGCCTTACCCCCGACGGCCATCTCGACCACCGTTTGGGCGTCGCCGGTTTGCACGCCGTAGGCCGCCATGCGGGTCTGGTCGAGGCGGACGCTCATTTCGGGCTGCCCCAAGTTGCGCAAAATGCCCAAATCCTTCACGCCGCGCACCTGGGCCAGCACCTTCATCACTTCGTTGGCTTTGGTGTCCAATTCTTTCAAATCGTTGCCGAAAATCTTGACGGCCAGCGCCGCGTTGATGCCCGCCACGGCTTCTTCCACGTTGTCGATGATGGGCTGCGAGTAGTTGAAGATGATGCCCGGATATTCTTTTAGCTTCTTGTCCATCTCCTCAATAAGCTGCTCTTTGGTGATGTCGCGCGTCCACTCCTCCTTCGGTTTCAGGTTTACTTGCGCCTGCACGTAATAAATGCCCGACGGGTCGGTGCCGTCGTTCGAGCGCCCGGTTTGCGACAGCACCGATACCACCTCCGGGAACGAGCGCAGGATGCGCCGGTAGTTGGCCGCCATCTTGTTGGTTTCGGTCAAGGACGACGACATCGGCAGCTTCGTTTCCACCCACAGCGCCCCCTCGTTCAGTTCCGGCAAAAACTCCGAGCCCAGGTACTTAAACGAGTACAGCCCCAGAGCCATCACTACCAGGGCTACGCTCATGCTCAAGGCCTTGTGTCGGTAGGTGAAGCCGAAGCCAGTCGTCACGATGCGGTCAAAGAAATTAACAATCGGGTTGTTTTTCTCCCGCACGTTCTTGTTGAGCAGGATGCTCGACAGCACCGGCACCAGCGTCAGCGTCAGTATCAAGGCTCCTACCAGCGCAAAGCCC
>JANXUO010000544.1 GCA_025356245.1 Hymenobacter sp. | reverse complement strand
TATAGGTGATAAACTGCCAAGCTTGAAAGTACGACGAACCCAACGGAAAAAGGCTGCCGAATTGTGTAAGTTGGGGCAACAAATTATCTTGTAGCACAAACAAAATAATATTCGCAATGAGAAGATTACGAACGACAGGAGTTAAATTGAACATAGACCGCAGATTCAAACGGATTTAACGGATGGAAAGGATGCGCCGCTGGCGCGGCTAGCTACGTTGCTGCGGTTGGAGCAACATGGGTTTTGCTTGCTGCAACAAAGGTTGCGCCGGTTTGGTGAGGGGGTGGGCCGTTGGTAGCGTGGTACAGGGCGTTTACTTACGGAAAAAATCAGCAAGCTGCTGGCCGTCGAGGAGGACCAAGGTTTTACGGCCGTCGGGGGTGTAACCGGGCACCTGACAGGCAAAAAGACGGTCGGCCAGGGCGGTGAGCTCGATTTCGGGGAGGCGGGCGGTGGCCGTGGCCTGGGCCACGCGGCGGGCCAGGGCGCGGGCCAGGGCTTCGGGCCGATTGGTACGCAGGGGGCCGGCGGCGGTGCGGTACTGCTCTATCAGGCTCTCAAACAGCTCTTTCTCATCTTGGGCGGGCAGGCCGGCGGGCACGGCCTCGATGGCGATGGTATTTGGCCCGAACTCCACAAAGCGAAAACCCAGCGTGTGCAGCGGCTCGGTAAGCTCGCGCAGCACGGCAAAGTCGGCGGGCGTGAAGGCCACCGTGCGCGGGAAAAGCAGCGTCTGCGGTGCCCCGGAAGCCTGGGCCAAATCCTGCGTATATTGTTCGTAGAGAATACGTTCGCGGGCTGCCGCCTGGTCAATCAGCAACATGCCCGACTTCACGGGCACCATAACGTAACGCTGCTGCACCTGCACGGCGCGGGCCCCTTCGCGGGCCGCCAGCGGGTGCGCCGGGGCGGCGGCGGCGGGCGGCAGCGGCAGTTCGAGCACGTCGACCGACAGCGGGCGCGCATAGCCGCCGGGCCGAACGGCTTCGTGTTCAAGGTCGGCGGGCTTGGTTTGGCCCAGCTGCCGGTAAAAGTCGTCCAGCTCGCGGCGGGCTTGCTCGGAGGGGCGCTTGGGCTGCTCGCGGGCAAAGTCGTCGGTGCGGGTGTTGGGGTCAAAGTTTTGAAAACCACCGCCGGTGGCGTGGCCCGCGCCGGAGGTGGCGGCAGCGGCCAGCGCGTCGGGGCGAAAATCGGCCCGGCTGCCGGGCAGTTGCGTTGGGCGCGGTGCGCCGGGGTGGTCGGGGCTGCCAGTAGCCGAATTGGCGGGCGGGGCGTTTTTGCTGGCCCGCAACGAGCGGGTGGGGCCAAAGTTCACATCGCCCTCAAAATCAAGCGACGGCGCAATGTTGTGCAGGCCCAGACTTTGCTTCACGGCCGAGCGCACCACGGCGTACACCGTCTTTTCGTCCTCAAATTTTATTTCTGTTTTGGTGGGGTGCACGTTGATGTCGATGGCCTTGGGGTCGAGCTCCAGGAACAGGGCGTAGAACGGGTACGCGTCGCGGGGCAGCAGGCCCTCGTAGGCCGCCAGTACGGCGTGGTTGAGGTAAGCCGAACGAATAAAACGGTTGTTGACGAAGAAAAACTGGTCGCCCCGGCTCTTTTTGGCGGCTTCGGGCTTGCCCACAAACCCCCGCACCGAGATGAAGGGCGTCACCTCGTCGCAGGCCGCCAGCTGCTCCTTGTAGCCGTTGCCGAGCAGCGCCACAATGCGTTGGCTCAGCTTGCCCGCCGCCAGGCCGAATACCTCCAGCTCGTTCTGAAACAGCGAAAACCCCACCTGCGGATTCGCCAGCGCCACGTGCTGAAACTCGTCGAGAATGTGCCGCATCTCCACGGCGTTGCTCTTGAGAAAGTTGCGCCGGGCGGGCACGTTAAAGAACAGGTTTTTGACGCTGATGCTCGTGCCGTCGGGGCAGGCGGTGGGCTGCTGGCTGCTGATTTGCGAGCCTTCCACCAGCAGCAGGGTGCCCGTGTCGTGATGGCGGGTTTTGGTACGAATCTCCACTTGCGCCACCGCCGCAATACTGGCCAGCGCCTCGCCCCGAAAGCCCAGGGTGTTAATGCGAAAAAGGTCAGCGGTTTCGCGTATCTTGCTGGTGGCGTGGCGTTCCAGGCTCATGCGGGCATCGGTGGGGCTCATGCCCGTGCCGTTGTCCACTACCTGCACCAGCTGCTTGCCGGCCTCCTTGATTATGAGTTGCACTTGCGTGGCCCCGGCATCGACGGCATTTTCGAGCAGCTCTTTTACAATGGATGCCGGGCGCTGCACCACCTCACCGGCGGCAATCTGGTTGGCCAGGTACTCAGGCAAAAGGCGAATAATATCGGACACTGGCGTAAAGCGGATTTTGAATTACACGTTTTGAATTAATTCACGCGGAAATTACGCCGTACAATGGCAATACAAACAGCTCATTTTCAGACAATCGAGCATAATATTTGGTTATTTTATTGATAAAATTTTATTTATTTATTTTCGATAAAAGCATCAAACCGACTTTCAACCCTTGGCCGTTTGCCACGTTGCGTTGCGCCGACGCCATTATACCGAAACCACACCGTCAGGCGTTGAGGCGACAGCGCCAGCTAAAATCGGTGCAGAAACAGCTGCAACTCCCTGCCTACCCGCCATTGCGTCGTACCTTCGCGCTCGAATAATGCAGCAACCGCATTATTTTTTGCGGTGTAAGGCTCAGTCGTTTCGCCCGGTACTGCCGCCTGCCGGAACCGCTTTAACGGTTTGGCGGGTTCCGCTCTCACCCACGACAAAAGTACGGCCCCCGGGGTCGCTTTCCTCCACTTTGAATCGATTTTCCCGGCTCCTGAGCCATCCTCTCTTTAACCTGCGCCCAGCCCTAGGGCTGGTTTTCGCCTTAGCAGCGAGCCTGCTGTTGGCCTTTTCGGGGCCTGGCCGCAAGCCCGCCGACCCGCTGCCCGCCAAACCCCTAGAAATGGCCTGGGTGGACAGCGTTTTCAATAGCCTCACCCCCGACCAACGTCTGGGCCAGCTGTTTATGGTAGCCGCCTACTCGAACCGCGAAAAGGCCCATGCCGACCGAATCGAGCGGCTGGTGCGCAACCAGGGTATTGGCGGAGTCATGTTTTTGCAGGGAGGCCCCAAGCGTCAGGCCCTGCTGACCAACCGCTTGCAGGCCGCCACCAAGGTGCCACTGCTGATTGCGATGGATGCCGAATGGGGCCTCGATATGCGCCTCGACTCGTCGTCGCACTACGCCAAGCAGATGACGCTGGGCGCGATGGACGACCCGGCCTACGTTTATCAGATGGGCCGCGACATGGCCCGCAAGCTGCGGGCGCTGGGGGTGCACATCAACTTTGCCCCGGTCATCGACGTCAATTCCAACCCCGGCAACCCCGTCATCGGCAACCGCTCGTTTGGCGAAGACCCGGAACGGGTGGCCAAGC
>JANXUO010000515.1 GCA_025356245.1 Hymenobacter sp. | reverse complement strand
GGCAACGCCATCCCTCCCCCGTTCGCGCCTCTTCGGCGCTCACATCCCCTCCCTGGCGGGAGGGGAGCTTTTTTTGACTGCTGCCCCGCGCTACGCCGGGTACTCCTGCACGAAAAACTGGACCAGCGCGGCCATGCCTGCGTCGGGTACGGCGGGGAAGTTGGCAATGCGGAGGGTAGTGGCCTTGAGGTCGCCGTAGCCGCTGCCGAGGTAGAGGCCGGCTTCGAGGGCTTTGCGGCGAATTTCTTCGATGAGCGGGGCGGGGCCCTGCAGGCCGATGACGGTGGTGGAGCGCGTTTCGGGGTTGGTGACGAGCGGGGTGAGCGGGGTGAACTGCTCAAAAAACTCGTACAGCTTCTGGGCGCGGTCGGTGAGGTGCTGGCTGACGGCTTTGATGGGCTCGCGGTCGGTTAGCACCCGGCTCAGCAAGTAGATGCCCAGCACGTTGGGCGTGTAGTTGGTTTGGTGGTTGAGCATCTGGGCCAGGGCGGGCACCAGGGAATTGTAGTGGGCTTTTTCGCCAATTTCCTTGGCTTGGGCCACGGCGCGGGGCGAGAGCACGAGCAGGCCCAGGCCGGCGGGTAGCCCAAAACACTTTTGCACCGACGCCAGCCAAGCGTCGGCTTTCACAAACTTTAGGTTGATGCCCGCCATGCTGCTGGTGGCATCCACGGCCAGCAGCGCCGGGCCCATGCGATTGTGGAAGTTAAGGATAATGCCCTCACGTAGTTGGGTGGCCGTGCTGGTTTCGTTTTGGGTGAGGCACACCAGGTCGGTGCCCGCCATGTCGGCGGGCAGCAGGCGCACGTCGGGCACTTCCTCCAGGCCAAAGCGGTGGCCCGTGCTGGCCGGGCGCTGAGCCTGGGCGTACTTCAGCCACTTCTCGCCGAAGGCCCCGTTGTAAAAGTGCAGCGACCGACGCGGCGTCAGGCTCTGGGTGAGGATTTCCCAGCCCTCGGTGGCCGAGCCGGTGAACAGCACCGTGTATTCCTGCGGAATGTTGAGCTTGGTTTTGAGGTCGGTCACGGTTTGGCGCACCAGTGCCGTCACGCGCTCCGAGCGGTGCGGCGCCGAGAGCCAGCCCTCGTCAAAAGCATCGAGCAGGTATTGCCGCACGGCGGGGTAAACGGCCGCAGGGCCAGGGTTGAAGGTGTAGGTCACGGGTCGGTTGGAAAAGGGTCGCGCGGGTCTTTAATCCGCGAAACGCCGGGGGTTGTGGCGGGCAAAGGTCGGGCAAAATGGCTTGGCTTGGCTGGTTTCGGCCGGCGGCAAATGCCGAATGCGCGGGTTAAAAACCCGCGCTGCTTCACCTAAAAGCCCACCCGTTTCCGTTGCTGCCCGGCAAACCACTGCACCGCCAGGCGGTAGCTTTCGAGCCCGAACCCGCTGATGCTACCCGCGCAATACCGTCCCAACAGGCTTTTTTGGCGGAATTCTTCGCGGGCGGCCAAGTTGGTGAGGTGAACTTCGACCACCGGCGTGGCAATGGCGGCCACGGCGTCGGCCAGCGCCACGCTGGTGTGCGTAAGGCCGCCCGCGTTCAGCACAATACCATCAAGGGCGAAACCATGCTCGTGCAATTGGTCAATTAAAACCCCTTCGTGGTTGCTTTGGAAATGGCTGAGGGTAAGTGCCGGAAATGCTTCCTGCAAGCTCGGGAAATAATCCTCGAACGAACGGTTTCCGTAGAGCGCGGGCTCGCGCCGGCCCAGTAAATTGAGGTTGGGGCCGTTGAGGAGGAGGATTTTCATTGGGTGCTTCGCTCAATGAGGAATGAGGTGTAAAGAACTTCAAAAGCCACAACTTGCCTTTTCGTGGGGCAAATCTAGAGCGAAGGAAAAGCCTGTCCGACCTTTGCGCGCCAAACGAGGAGGAAAAATTCCTCATTCTCCATTCCTTATTAAGCGAAGCGCCATGACCTGGCCCCAGGCACTACAGCAGTTTGAAGGATATTTGAAGTTGGAGAAGAGTCTGTCGCCCAATTCGGTAGAGGCGTACGGGCGCGACATTCGCAAGTTTCAGCAGTACCTGGTTTTTGAGCGCATCCACGCCCGGCCCGACCAAACCACGACGAAGCTGTTGCGCGATTTTCTCAACACCCTCACCGACTTAGGGCTGGGAGCCACCTCGCAGGCGCGGGTGCTGTCGGGGCTGAAGGCCTTTTTCAGCTTCCTCATCATGGAGGACCTTATCAAGATTGACCCCACCGATACCCTCGAAGCGCCCAAAACCGGCCGCCACCTGCCCGACACCCTCAGCTATCCCGAAGTGGAGACGTTGCTCAATGCCATTGACCTTAGCACCGACGACGGGTTGCGGACTCGTGCTTTGCTTGAGGTCCTGTATTCTTCAGGATTGCGGGTTAGTGAGTTGTGCGGATTGAAATTAAGTAATATTGCCACTGACCAGGGCTTCATGAAAGTGCTGGGCAAGGGCAACAAAGAGCGGTTGGTGCCGGTGGGACGCGAGGCCCTCAAGCACCTCAACTTCTACCTCAGCGCCGTGCGCGGGCACCTCGACATTAAATCGGGGTCCGAAGATTTGGCGTTTCTGAGCCAGCGCGGGCGGCCGTTGTCGCGCATCACGGTGTTCACCACCATCAAAAAAATAGCCGCGCTGGCAGGCCTGCGCAAAACCATCAGCCCGCATACCTTGCGCCATTCTTTCGCCACGCACTTGATTGAGGGCGGGGCCGATTTGCGCGCCGTACAGGAGATGCTAGGCCATGCCTCCATCACGACTACCGAAATTTATACCCACCTCGACCGCGATTATCTGC
>JANXUO010000467.1 GCA_025356245.1 Hymenobacter sp. | reverse complement strand
CGGCTACCCGAAGCGGGCGGGCGGCAGAAAAAGCCGCCCGCCCGCACCGCCCCTACCCCACCGCTTCCAGGTACGCATCCAATACCAGCCGCTCATCGAACACGGTTTCGGCCAGGTGGCGGCTGGCGCGGCCCATGGCCGCCAGCTCGGCGTCGTTCAAGGCCAGCAGTTGCAGCATTTTGGCGGCCAGGTCGTCGGCCGAGCGCACCTGGCAGCGGTAGCCGTTCTGCCCGTCCACGGGCACGGTTTCGCGGCAGCCGGGCACGTCGGTCGTGACGAGGGGCTTGGCGCAGGCGGCGGCTTCGAGCAGGGTTTTGGGGGTGCCTTCGCGGTAGCTGGGCAGCACCACAGCATCGGCGCAGTGCAGGTGGGCGGCCACGTCGTCGGAGCGGCCCAGGTACTCGATGTTGCCGGCCGTCAGCCACTCCTCGAACGTGGCGCGGGGCACGCCTACGCCGCCGGCCTCGTCGAGCCCGCCCAGCAGTTGGATGCGGGTGCCGGGCACGGCGGCCCGCACCTGCCGGGCGGCCTCGAAATACTCCACAATGCCCTTCTCGTAGAGCACCCGCGCCACCATCAAAAACACAAACGGCCGGTTGCGGACGAACGCCGGCGCGGGCCGAAACTTCTCAACATTCACGCCCGAGCCGGGCAGCAGGGCGGTTATTTCGGGCCGCACCAGGCCGTGCTGCACAAAAAGCTGCCGGTCGTCGGCGTTCTGAAAAAACACCTTGCGCGGGAACCGAAACGCCAGCCGGTAAAGGCCCAGCGCCACGCGGCTCACCAGGTTGCGCACGATGAAGACCGTGCCCAGCCCGCTCACGTTGTTGAGGCACGGGATGCCCGCCAGCCGCGCCGCCAGCGTGCCGTAGATGTTGGGCTTGATGGTGTAGTGGAGGATGACATCGGGCCGCTCGCGCCGGTAGAGTTGGTAGAAGCGCCGCGTCAGGGCCGCGTCTTTCAAGGGGTTGGTGCCCTTGTTTTCCATGAGGATGGGCACGTAGCGGCAGCCCAGCTCGGTGCTGAGGCGGGCCGAGTAATCGTCGGGCGGGGCGATGGCCAGCACCTCGTGCCCGGCGGCCTGCAAGGCCCGCACCAGCCCGGCGCGGAAGTTCCAGATATTCCAGGAAGTGTTGATGACGAGGGCGACGCGCAAGGGGGTGGGGTGGTGGGGTGGTGAGTGTTCGGTGTTAGGTGTTCGGTCCTGGTTTCCGGCCTACCCCGAAGGGGTTGCACAACGCAGCCCAGGGTTGGCGACTGCAGGGAGCCTACCCTGGGTCGGGACAGCCAAGACGACCCGAACCCCAACGGGGTTCCACCGCCGTTGCACAACCGGCCGCGTTCAACGGCCGTGGAACCCCGTTGGGGTTCGGCCTCCTCCATCCCCTTAACCCAAGGTAGGCTTCGCTGCGCTGCGCCAACCCTGGGCTTTGTTGTGCAACCCCTTCGGGGTAGGCAACCCGCCGCGCAAGGGTCGGTTGGCGGGCGTTGAACGCCCGGTTTGGGCATCAAATGGTGAGTTCACGCATGGCTCAAAGGTACGAAGGCCCACCGGGCGCACGGCGCGGGGGCGGCAGCTTTAGGCTACTGACACAGCCGGCACCGCCGCCGCCGCCGCCGGCGTGCCCGCACTCAGCAGCTCGAAGCGGAAGAAGGCGGCGCAGCGGGCCGGGTCGCGCAGGAACTGAGCGGCCACGAGCTTCACGGCGTCGGTGAGGCGCTCGGTGAGGGCCGTGCGCTGGCCCTGGGCCTCGGCGCGGGCCTTGGCGCTTTGCTCGTCGCCGGCGCCGGTGTTGCCGCGCCCGGCCTTGAAGGCGGTGTAGAGGGTCCCGTACCGGGCAGCGTCGAACTCGGCCCCGAGCACGGCGGCGTGGGCCTGGGCGGCGGCGGCGGCGCGGTTGAAGAGCAGGTCGGCCGTCAGCAGCGAGGCGCGGCTGTACTCCTCGCGGCCGTTGGGGAAGAAGGCGAGCCGCAGGCCGGGGTGCTTTTTGTCTTTGTAGTCGATGAGGGCCTCGTCGTCTTCCAGCTGCTGCTGCAAGTCGGCCAGG
The DNA here is from genome assembly GCA_025356245.1 of Hymenobacter sp. Taxonomy (GTDB): domain Bacteria; phylum Bacteroidota; class Bacteroidia; order Cytophagales; family Hymenobacteraceae; genus Hymenobacter. The sequence continues at coordinate 354 of JANXUO010000467.1, read as the reverse complement.
GCGCCCCACATTTGCTGGGCGCTGCCCCGGCGCTGGGCAATGCCGGCATCGGCGGCGGCCATCGAGCCAAAGAGGGCGGTGTGGAAGCCGGTGAGGTCGGCCACGAGGCCGGTGAAGGCCCCGCCGGGGTTGTCGAGGCCGAGGCGCTGGACGACATCGAGCGAGAATTTTTGCAGGCGCGCCAGCGTCACGTCGCGGGTCTCAAAGTAGTCGTGGTCGAAAAAAGGCGTGGGGTTGGTCATGAGAAAAAAAAAGGGGGGATGATAACGGCCCGCAACCCGCTGGCCGGGCCGAATATACAGCGCCGGGCGGCACCGGGCGCGGCGGCGGCCCGTTGGCCGGGGGGCAGGCGGG
>JANXUO010000454.1 GCA_025356245.1 Hymenobacter sp. | reverse complement strand
ATCGCGGCCCGCCGTCAGCAACTGGCCCCGGCCGTCATACGTCACCGCGAACACCGAGTTGGTGCTTTCGGCCAGCGTATGTTTCACGGCCAGCGTGTCGAGGTCGAGGATGTAGGTGCGGGCATCGGACGCACCCACGGCCAGCTCGGCGCGGGCTTCGTGCAGCGCCAGGCAGCGCAACGATTTGGTACTGAGACGTAGCAGCTGCACCACTCCCAAGTCGGGCAGGCGCAGCACGGCCAATGTCCCATCGCCCAGCGCCGCGTAGAGGCGCTGCCGGGCGGGCGAGTAAGCCAGGTCGAAAATGGCCAGCGGCGGCAATGCGGCAGCTTGCACCAATTGCTTATTTACCAATGATAGGGCCTGCAATCCTTGAAAGTTGTGGCCCAGCACCAGCCAGTCGTACTCGGGCAGGTAGCGCAGGGCGTACACCGAGTTCTCGACGCGGGCCAGCAGGTCGCCGTCCTGCCCGGGCCGGGCAGCGTCCCAGGCCACCACCAGCCCGTCGGCCCCTGACGAAAACACCGTGCTGCCCGCCCCGCCCGCCAGCGCAAAAACCGCGTCGCGGTGCCCGGTAAAGGCGGTGATTTTGCTGACAACGGGGCGCTCCATGCCGCGAAGGTAGGGGCAGGGCCCTACCTTCGCCCCGTGCCGCTGCATTCGCTCCAACACCTCTCCCCTACTGCCGTGCTGGGCCTGTGGCACCGCACCGAAACGCCCGCTGCCCTGTGGGCGCTGCTGCCGTCCGCCCTCGTGCCCGGCTACCAAACCCGGCAGCCCGCCACCGCCGATGCCAACCGCTGCGGGCAGTGGCTGGCGGCGCGGGTGCTGCTGCACCAGCTGCTGGCCGAGGCGTTTCCGGCCCCGCCCGGTGCCATCTGGCTCCGCAACGCGGCCAGCGGGCGGCCCGAGCTGTGCGGGGCCGCGCCGCCCGCGGCGGCCGTGTCGCTGTCGCACTCCGGCGAGTGGGCGGCGGCGCTCGTCAGCACTGCTGGCCCGGTGGGGGTTGACATTGAGCTGGTTCGGGACAAGGCCCAGCGGCTGGCCAGCAAATTTTTGAATGCGCCCGAAACCGCCGCCGCCGCCCGCACGCCTACGCCGGCCCACTACACCTTGCTCTGGAGTGCCAAGGAAACCCTCTACAAGCTGGCCAACCGGCGGGGCCTCCTCTTCAAAACCCAACTGCTGCTCGGTACCTTCGTTGCGGCCGGAGCGGGCACCATTCCCGGCACGCTGCTGGTTGAAGGGCAGGCAACCCGGCACCTCATTTGCTACTGCCAGCCAGCGGCCGGCTACGTGCTTACGTATGCCTCAAACTAATTAAAAATCTGCCTCCCATGTCCATCCGCCGACTTTCCATCCTTACCGCCGTGGCCGTGCTGGCGGCGACGTTGCTCTTCGGCCGGGCCAAAGCGCAAACGGTGAGCGACTTCACGCTAAAAACGGCCGCCAACGCCGACGTAGCCCTCAAAAGCTACAGCGGCAAGAAGGCGGTGGTGGTGGTGTTTCTAAACCCGGCCTGCGCCTTTTCGCGGCTCTACCAGGACCGGCTGGCGGCCCTCAACACCCGCTTCAGCGGGCAGGGGGTCCAGTTCCTGTTCATCAACGTGCCCATCAACCTCGACGGGGCCGGGGCGGCCGCGCCCGGCGACGTGGCGCTGCCCACCCTCACCGACCCCGCCTCCCTGGCCAGCGCCGCCCTCGGCGTGAGCAAAACCGCCGAAGCCGTGGTGTTGCAGCCCGACGGCAGCGGATTTACGGTGCGCTACCGCGGTGCCATCGACGACAACCCCCAGGTGGCCAACAACGTGCAGCAGAAATACCTCCAGCTCGTGCTCGACAACCTGCTGGCCGGCCGCGCCGCCGGCGTGGAGGGCAAACGGGCCGCCGGCTGCCTGATTAAGCGGTAGGTAAAACTTGTCAAGGGACATCATTATTGACCCGTTTTCTTTTAGCAATGCTATTCTTGAAGTTATTTTTTATTTTTCACTTTATTCTAATTTTTCCATTTTATACGCTTCAACAACTCGTGAGACGCATCAGCTCACCAAAAAAGACTAATTGACAAGTAATTAAGGAAGGTGCAATTTCATAAAAAAGAGGGGGTTAGTGTTTTTGATTGGCCAACGCGGTTTATTATTGCGTCCAAATTCACTCTTTTTTTCAGTTTCATGAAAAAGCTTAACAGAATCCCGGGGGAGAGCAATTCGCCTTTCTTAGTAGTCGTGCTGCTGTGCATCAGCACCTTTTTGACCGCTAATGCACAAGTTGTTAAATCTGTGCCAGCCGGTGTAGATGGCAAACAGATTTCACGCCTAAGCATCATCGAAGGCGAGAAACACCCAGAAGGCGGCAGCGTCTATGTGTACCGTCACGATTTTGCCGACGTAGCAGGTGCTTACTGGCACATAGAGGGGGCCGCCGAAGTAAACGGGGTGCCGGTCGCCCAACTGTCCGACCGACAATTTCCGGCATCAACAGCCACTGTTCGCGTTCGGTGGAACACGACGAGTATTCCCTTCGGGCGAGTGCAGTTGATGCGGCAAACAGGCACTGGAGCCGACCAAGGGCAGATACTCGCGTCGCGGACCGTGTATCTGTCGGCTGGAGGAAGCCTGGCCGTTACGAATAAGATTTATACCACTGGGCAATATGCCAGCGGTAGCGGGGGGTACAGAACAGTTCCATTCGTCCTGTGTCCCAACGCGGTAAATCCAACAAGTGGAGCTGTTGCGTCAGTACCTTACGAGTTCTAGTTTCAAAGCAACTGTGTTGGTGAAGAAGGTGGCGTATGGGGCTTTGGGTCTTTCCGTCCACCGTTCATCTGGTCGCTGTCCTA
>JANXUO010000394.1 GCA_025356245.1 Hymenobacter sp. | reverse complement strand
CCAGAACCTATCACCCAAAGCTCATACCGCCTATCGCACGCCCGCGGCCTTTACCCTGCCAACGGCAGTTCAAGGTAAAACACGGTGCCCTCCCCCACCACGGTTTCGAACCAGATGCTGCCGCCCGCCGCCTCGATGCCGCGCTTGGCTACGGCCAGCCCAATGCCCGAGCCGGTGGCCTTGGTGGTGAAATTAGGCAGGAATATCCGCTCGCGCACCTCGTCGGCAATACCGCTGCCGTTGTCGGCCAGGGCCACGCGCAAGCGGCCGGGTGCGGCGGCCGTCAGCGCCAGGCTGATGCGCGGCGAGCGGCCCGCCGGAATGGACTGCCGGGCGTTCAAAAACAGGTTGTTGAGGGTGCGCACCAGCAGGTTTTCGTCGGCAAACACCACGTAGCGGGCCGGGTCGTCGGCGTCGGGTGGCAGAGTCAGGCGCACGGGGGTTTCGGCGGGCACGGGGTTGGTGGCCGGGGCTTCAGCGTCGCCCGGCTCCTGGCCAAATAAGTCGGCCGAGCGGCGCAGCAGCGTGGGCAAATGCAGGCGCTCGGCCCGCATGGCCGGCAGGTTGGTGAAGGTGCTGAAGCTCGTGGCAATATCCGTCAGCACATCGATTTGGGTGATGAGGGTTTGCGAAATCCGCCCAATGAGCTCCTCGGCGTTGGGCCGCCGCTCGGCAATGGCCTTTTGCAGAAACTGTAGGCTGAGTTTCATCGGCGTGAGAGGATTTTTAATTTCGTGGGCCACCTGCCGGGCCATCTCGCGCCAAGCGGCCTCTTTTTCCTGGGCGGCCAAGGCGCGCTTGCTCGCCTCCAGCTTACCCAGCATGGCATTGTATTCACGCACGAGCAGGCCAATCTCATCATCCGAGCTGCGGTACTCCAGCGGCTCGTTCTCATCGGTGAGGGTAGTACGGGTTAGCTTCTCGGTCAGCAGCTTAAGTGGGGCCGTGAGCTGCCGCGCCGCCGCAAAAGCCAGCGCTAAAAACAGCAAAAATAACACCGTAAAGATGTTGAGAATGGTGGTAAAAAGCTCCGTCAGCTTGGCATTCAACTCCTTCTCAGAGTCAAAAAACGGAATACCCAGGTAGCCGATGAGGTGATTTGGCGAGTTGGTGAGCTGGTGATTTAGGGGGGTAGTAGGTTGGCCAGCGACGGTTTGCTGCACTGGCGAAGGGGCGAAATCTGAGGTCGAATCCACTGCCTCATTCACCACCTCGCCACTCACCGCCTCACCACTTACCGGCACGTAAAGCACACTGAACGACAGCGAGCCAGCCCGTTCCGTGAGCAGCGTCCGCGTTTGGCCTTGCTCGCGCAAGGCGGCCAGGGCGCGGGGGTTCAGCAGCGGCCCCAGCAGCCCGGCCTCGAAAATCAGCGGTTGGCTGCTGGCCAGCAGCTCGCCCTCCGCGTTGTAAAAATTGAGGTCGGTTTCGGTGAGGGCGGCCACGTTGCGCACCAAGGCTTCGAGGCGGGCCGGGCGGGTGGTGTCGGCCAACAGGTCGGGGCGGCGACGCAGACTTTCGAGGGCCAACTGTCCGCGGCGCTCGTAGGTGCGGGCCAAATCGCGCTGGTAGCTGGCAATGAGCTGGCTGGCGGTGGCTACGCTCACCACCACCAACGGCACCACAATGCCCACGTTCAGCAGCAGCTGAATACGAGTGCTGAAGTTGAGCCGCAGCCGCCACCCCGCCCGTCCCCGCAGCAGCAGCACGGCCCCGCCCAGCGCCAGGCCCCAGCCCAGGGCGCCCAGCAGAAACTGGAACGAGAAATTGGCCAGCCAGTCGCCCACCGAGTAAGTAGCCGTCGTCACCACCACGGTGCGGCCCGCCACCCCGCGCACTGCCAAGTGGTGGAAGCCAGCCAGCACCAGCCCGTCGGTGTAGAGGCGGGGCTCGGCCAGGCGGGCCGCCGGCAGCCGCCGGGCGTAGTCGAAATCGCCCTCGGCGTACACCAGCCGGCCGTGGTCGTAGCCGGCGTAGCTAAGCTGGGTGGCCAGGCCAGGCTGAAAAAACTTCTGGTCCACCAACAGTTCGGGCAGCACGCTGTAGGCCGTGAGCTGTTTGAGGGTGAGGGCCACCCGCACGGCCCCCAGCATGGGCCCCACGCCCGTCACGCCCGGCCCGCCCACCGTGGCCACCGCCACGTAGCGCCGGCTACTGAACGAGTTGGTGGCCCGCAGCAAAAACACGCCCGGCTGGTCGGTGGGGTCGGCCACGCGGCGCAAAGCACTCAGCATAGCGGCCAGCGAGGGAGCCCCCGCCGCTTCGCCCAGCGGCTGCCCCGCCGAATTGTAGAGGGTGATGGTTGATTCGTACTTGTCGAAATAATCGGCCAGGTACTGCCGGGCCACGCGCCGCCGCACGCCCTCGGTGCGCCCAAAAGGTCCCGCCAGCGTACGCCGGATAAACGGGTCGGCGGCAATGCCCCGCATCCGCTCGCCCAGCAAAAATTCGCCTTGCAGGTCGTTATCGACCAGCAAATTACTGGCTATCCGCTGCTTGTCGGCCAGCAGCTGCTGCTCGAAGCGGGCATACAGCGCCAACGCCCCCACCGCCGAGGCCAGCGCCAGCAGCAGCACGGCCAGCACGCCCGCCTGGTAGCTGCCCGCCGTGGGGGCCACCCGCAGGCGCACGGCCGGCACCAACGCCGCGAACAGCCCCAGCACGCCTATTAGCAGTACAAGGGCTTGTCCCGTGCCCAGGCCCACTCCCAGCGCCAGTGCTGCCGCGCCCAGCGGCCCCAGTATCAGCAGCCGTCGGGGCACCCGCTGCAAGGCTGCCCCGGCCACTTGGGTCAGCCCAAAAAACACCGTCAAGTACGCGCCCGTGTGCAGCATCACCGCCAGGGCCAGCACGGCCCGAAATCCGGTTAGCTGGGTACTGCTGCTCACGTCGAGGCTGAGGAGCGTACTGCCAAAGGCCGTACGATAATAGTCAAACAGCAGCCCAACGGTCCCGCCAAACGCCAGCGCCAGCCCCGCCCCGGCTGCCACCTGCCCGCGCAGGCTGCCCGGTGCGGGCACCCGCGCCAGCACCCGCGCCCGCTGCCAGCCCCACGCCCCCACCGCCGCCAGCAGCAGCGCCAACAGGGCATTCAGCAGCAAGTCGCCCAGCGAAGGAGCTAACCACGACGCCGCGTACACCCGGGGGTCAAACAGTGGCCACTCAATCAGCGAGTACGGCAGGCCGAAATACAGCCACCCCACCCGCAACGCCAGCAACGGCCCCAGCAGTGCCGCCCCCGCCGCTCCCGCCCGCCCAGCCCGCACGAGGCGCCGCGCCCACTGCCAACAACCCAACGCCAGCAGCAGGCTGCCCAACAGCAACAGCCCCAGTGGCGCGTACTGCCCCGTGAGGGTATTCGATTGCAGCCGCTCGATGGAAAACAGGTAGCGCCCATCACGGCCCACAAACCGGGGCAGGCGGGCGGTGCTGTCGGCCAGCACTTTCAGCTCCAAGCCCCGAAACAGGGCGGTTTCATCGCCTTCACGTAGGTAGCGGTTGCTGATGCCATAGCGGCGCGTCAGGGGTACATACACCAGCACGGCCCAGCGCCCCGCTGCCCGGCGCTCTACGAGGAATTGCCCGGTAGGCAGTTCCGCCAGCCGCTCGTAGGCGGGGCGGGCCAGGGCATCGGCCTCGGGTTGCAACACCGCGCTCGACCAGTAGCGCAGCCGCCCGTGCTCTAGTACAAACGTCGGGTACACGGCCTGCCCAAGCAGCTTTTCGAAGCCAAATACTTGACCAGCTTTTGCTTGATTGGCTCTACCAGTAAGCTGTTGCAACACGGCGGCTGCTTGCTGCCGTGCCCCCGCCCCTACCCCGCGCACCAGCTGCCGCAGGCGGTTCACGTCGGTACGCTGCACCACGTCGGGGGTGCGGGCGTAGCGGCTCGTGAGCCAGGCCCCGCCCAGGCACAACGCCGCCAGCACAAAAAGAACGACCGGAAGACGTAAAATTCGAAGCACGAAGCAGGGATAAATTGAAAGCGCAACCGGGCAGCAGCACATTTTGGCCCGACAAAAATTGCACCTTAAATGCAAAATGCCGCCATAAGGCAGCATTTCAAACATCCGCAAACCCGCAAAAGCTTACCCGGCCCGCCGCGCCGCGTTTGCATCGAAGCGAACGCCGCCAAAAGCGTAAAGCATCACCGCCCGCGCGTAGCGGAACAGCAGCGGGGTCAGGGCTAGCACGGCCACGGTTACGGCCGCCACATAAACCCAGGTGTCGGGGTCGTGGCCCAAAACGTACACCAGCAACCCCACCGCCAGCACCAACGGCACCACAAAAGCGTAGCTGACGTACATGGCGCCGATGTAGAAGCCCGGCTCCGGCTCATACGTCTGCCCGCACACCGGACAGGCAGCCGGCATATCGGTGAAGTGCCGCAAATTCAGCGCCGGGTGGCTGAAAAGCTTGCCCGCGTGGCAGTGCGGGCAGCGCAACGCCAGTAGCGCCCCCGCCGTCGATTGGATAACCTCCATGCGCTTAAACTTTATCCTGCTTAGGGTGGGTCCGGCGGTACCAAGCGTAGCCAATGGCCCCCATCAGGATGTACGGGATGGCCATCATGTAAACGATGCCCTTGTTGAGCCCGGCCGGGCTGAAATCGTCGTTTTCGGCGCGGGCGGCTTCCACCTGCGACTTACACATTACGCACTGCGCCCGGGCCGCAAGCGGCAGCAGGCTGCTCAGCAATACGACCAGTGATAGAACAACTAAACCTGTCTTTTTCATGCGATTGAAACAGCGGTAAAAATGATAAGTTTCAATTTTGACACCGTAGCGCCCAGTACTTGCCCCGCCCTATTTATAATACGGGGCAATCATGAAATAAACAATAACGCCCGTCACCGACACGTAGAGCCACACCGGGAACGTCCAGCGGGCAATGCGCTTGTGCTTGGTGTACTGCCCCGTGAGCGAAAAGTAGAGGGTGAACAGCACCAGCCCCACCGTCACAATGGCCAGGCTGATGTGCGAGAGCAGCAGGAAGAAATACACCAGTCGTGCCGTACCGTAGCCGCCGAAGTGGGTGCTTTCGGTTTGGGAATGGTAAGCCACGTAGGACAGCAGAAAAACGGCCCCCAGTGCGAACGCCGTGCCCATTGCCAGCCGGTGAGCCAGCACGTTTTTTTGTTTGATGAAGTAAAAGCCCGTCAGCAACGCAACGGCTGTGAGCGAATTGAGCCCGGCATTTACAGCAGGCAAAAACTTCAGCTCCGCCCCCGGAATGCGCAAGGTTTCGGGGAAGTAATAGAGCAGGGCCACCAAAAGCGGCACCACGGCCCCAATCACAACCAGCAAAACTTTGAGGCGCGAATAGTCGCCGGGAGCAAGGGCGGGCGGGGGCAGTTCGTTAATGGGGGTGTTCATAGTCGTAGAGTTGCACGGTGACTTCCGTCAGCAGGCGGTCAATCTCGCGGCCGTCGCGGCCGTCGTAGCGGCCCCGGACGCGGCGGTCGCGGTCAATCAGCAACAAGATTTCGACGGGTGGGTTTGCGGTGTACACCGCGCCGGGCAGCCGCTTGGCATCCGAGGTGAGGCGAAATTCCTGGTTCACCAGGCGGCTCACGGTATCGGGCGGGCCCGTCAGCAACCACCACTTGCCGGCCACGGTACCGTACCGGGCAGCCAGTTTTTCGAGGGTAGCGGCGGGCTGCGGGCCGGGTTGCAGCACAACAGTGACTAGTCGCACCCGCGATTCGTGCCGGAATTTTTCCTGCACTCGCAGCAAGGCCCGCGCCACGCGCTCACTCGCCGGGCTATTGTCGTAAAACTGGGCGATGTACAAGCCCTGCCCCAGCTCGGCACTGCTGAGCGCACGCCCCGCCGACGACAGCAACCGGAACGGCGCGAGCTGATGGAAAACAGTATCGCGCTGCCAACGCCCCCCCACTTGCGTCGAATCGACGCGGTCAGGCAGGTAGGTTGGCAGCGCGTAACGGTTGGAACCGAAGTGAAACAGGAACAGAAAGGCCAGCACCGGCACCAATAGCAGCAGCCCCAGCACAAGGGTTTGTCGGGGCCGCACCGCTATTTAAACATGCTTTGCAGGACTTCGCCGATGAACGAGCCTTCGGTAATCAGGGCTACCAGCAGCCATACCAACAGCGACACCGGCACGAGGATGGTCCAAATCAGCCCTTTGGTTTCATGCTTAAGGTGCATGAATTCGCCGACGATAAAGAAAGCTTTCAGAATCGTAAGGACGATAAAGATGCTGTTGCGCAGCATGCTCGGGTGCATCAGGAATACGAAGACGAATTCCACGGCCGTAATGCCAACCAGAATACCAAAGACCCGCCAAATCCAGGCGGT
>JANXUO010000360.1 GCA_025356245.1 Hymenobacter sp. | reverse complement strand
GGCGGGCGTGACAATCCGTCGGCGTTCTCCCGCAGTGGGTTCGGTATGTGGAACATGATTAAGCCTGACGTGGTAGAATACGGCGGCGACTACGTGCTTACGGCTGCAAACACATTTGCCCCCGGCATTGCGGCGGCTGCCCCCGAGTTAATCAGTTCCACGCTTGGCGGTCACCCGCCCGTCTCACGGACAGATGTGGGCACTTCTTACGCGGCCCCCAAAGTCATGCACATCGCGGCGGCGCTGGCCGGGGCACTCCCGCAGAGTTCAACACTGCTTTACCGTGCGCTCATCGTTCAGTCGGCCCGTTGGCCGGAAGCCCTTGAAAGTGACACCCGCGAAGAGCGCAGTTTTCACTTTCGCACGCTTGGCTACGGCATTCCCAACCTGCAACGGGCGCTGGAGAATTCGGATGCTCGCATCACATTCGTGAGCGAAGAAAAAATCAGCGCGGGCGAGGCCCATTTGTACGAGGTGCGCTTGGCTGGTTTACCTGGTTTGCTGGATACGACCGACTACCGGATTGAGGTCACGTTGTCCTATGCAGCCCGGCCACGCCGCACCCGCCAAAAGCTGCGAAACTACGTTTCTACCCGTTTGGAATGGAAAGCGGCCCATCTGGGAGAAGGTGAAGATGCCTTTGCCAAGCGGGTTTATGTAGCGTTGGCTTCGGACGAGGAAGAAGAACCGGAAGCCGCGATTAGCGTCGGCACCGAAATCATCCCCTGGCAGGTGAATGTGGCATCAAACAGCCAGCAAAGCGCCCGCGTTGTACGCCGGCAGGATAGCACCCTGCAAAAAGATTGGGCGACGATAAAAGGCTTCAAAATCATCGGTGACCGTCTGTTGCTGGCGGTCACGGCGCACAAAGGCTGGGACGTGCTGGATGGCCCCATACCTTATGCATTCACGGTTTCAATATCCTCTCTGGCCGGTGTCAAGATTTATGAGAAAATCCGGGTGGCCAACACCGTGCAGATTGAAGTTTGATGCAGCAGGGAAGGGAAAAATAGGTGCCTGATTCTGGCTCGTGCAGGTTGCTTTGGCTAATAAGCACTTTATTTCAGTTAAAATACGCAACCACCAATCAGGGTCGGGCTTGAAATGACCGGAGTGTAGCGTAGCACAAATGCTACGCTACACTCCGTTCTCAATGTTTTTGACCCAGCGAGCCACAGTCGTAAAATGCTGACCTGTTTGCTTGGCAATGTCGCGTACAGAAAACCCTTGTGCGTGCAATTCCTGTACAATCAATTCGTTGGCAGCCTGTTTGCTTCTTTTTCCTTTTGCTCCCATTTCGTTGGGCGCTTGCAGCGAATCCAGCACGGCCAACGCATGACCTCGCAAGAAGTCCATTAGTGCTAAGGCCGTACTCACGTCGGCATAGTCTGCCACTAACCGGCCAACGGGCGTTTGGCCGTGTTCAAAGCAGCGCAGCACGGTTAGCAAACCGATGATGCGCCAAGCAATCAACCCCAACCGAAACGCCGTGCTGACCCCCGCTTGCCCGCCTATTTGGGCAGCTTCATCCAGGCCCGCTGCACAGACAGTATTGAGCCGGTTCCAGTCAGTTGTTGCCAGCGTGATTTCCGTTGGGTAGTTCCCTGCTTCGTCAGGGGTGGGTACTTGCTCCATCATGCGGCCCAGTTCTACCCCCAGCGCATCCATTATGGGGTCGAGGGGCGGGCCAGCACCGGGGCCTACATCTTGCCAGGCAGGGGGTTGCACGAACGTGTAGAATAAAAAGCGGCTTACCAACCCATCTTCGGCTGTGGGCATCAGGCGCGGCAGTTGGCCGGGAGTGCCCGTAAGGGCGATGCTCAACGCGGGCCTTTCCAAATCAAGGTGCTGGCGGTCAGTTTTACGGAGCAGCGAAACTGGCTCGTGATGGAATGCCTTGCGGAGCAGGTCGCTGAAATTACCGAAGTCGGTGCCCAACGCACCGCTCAACGTGTCGGCTTCAGTTTCGCACATAATTCCCCGCCCGTCGTTTTCGGCCAGAGCCGCAGCTAGGGCGGCAGCCGAAGTGTTGCCCGGCAGGTACAGCAGCTTGTAAGGCGGCGGTCCAGTCGGCGGCGGGGCTGGATTGCCTTTTCCTTTGCTGGTGCGGTAGCTGGCCAGCTCAACTTCGTAG
>JANXUO010000330.1 GCA_025356245.1 Hymenobacter sp. | reverse complement strand
AACCGAGATTTCGCTGGCCCCCGTTTGGGAACCCGGCGAAATTTTCTTATCTTTGCACTCCGAAAAAAGCGGACGCATTTAATTCTCAATGAATACTGACCCCATTGCCGACTACCTGACCCGGGTACGCAACGCCATCAAGGCGAACCACCGGGTAGTGGAAATTCCGGCCAGCAACATCAAAAAGGAAATCACGAAAGTGCTCTATCACAAGGGCTACATTCAGAGTTACCGTTTTGACGACGCTTCGGTGCAGGGCACCATCAAAATTGCCCTCAAGTACAACCCTGCCACCAAAGCCCCGGCCATCACCAAGCTGGAGCGGGTTTCGACCCCCGGCCTGCGCAAGTATTCGCCCGCCGATAACCTGCCCCGCGTGCTGAGCGGCCTCGGCATCGCCATCATCTCCACCTCCAAAGGGGTGATGACGGAAAAGGAAGCTAAAAACGAAAATGTAGGCGGCGAAGTGCTGTGCTACGTGTACTAACCCGTAACCGCTCTTAGCAACTAGCTATATGTCTCGTATTGGTAAACTGCCGATATCGCTGCCCGCTGGGGTTCAGGTATCGGTCGATAAGGAAAACATCGTCACGGTGAAAGGTGCCAAAGGCACGCTCACCCAAGCGGTGGACCGCGACATCACGGTGGCCGTCGAAGACGGTACCCTCACCGTGAGCCGCCCCACCGAGCAGAAGCGCCACAAGGCCATGCACGGCCTCTACCGCTCGCTCATCAACAATATGGTGATGGGCGTGAGCACCGGCTTCGAGAAGAAGCTGGAGTTGGTAGGCGTTGGTTACAAAGCCACCCTGGCCGGCACCACGCTGGAGCTGGCCCTGGGCTACTCGCACAACGTCTTCATTGCTATGCCCCCCACGGTAACGGCCACCGCCGTCACCGACAAAGGCAAAAACCCCATCGTCACCCTTAACAGCATCGACAACCAGTTGCTGGGCCAGGTAGCCGCCAAGATTCGTTCGTTGCGGAAAGTCGAGCCCTACAAAGGCAAAGGCGTGCGCTTCGTGGGCGAAATTATCCGTCGCAAAGCCGGTAAAACGGCCTCCAAATAAGTTCGTATCATGGCTTTTGATAAAGCACTACGCCGGAAGCGCATTCAGCGCATCATCCGCACGAAAGTGGCCGGCACCCCGGAGCGTCCGCGCCTTTCGGTATTTCGGAGCAACACGGGCATCTATGCTCAAATTATCGACGACACGGCTGGCCGCACCCTGGCCGCCGCTTCGTCGAAGCAAGTAACCGCCGAGGGCGGCAACGGCGTGGCCCTGGCCGCCGCCGTGGGCCGGCAGCTCGCAGTGGTTGCCCAGGAAAAAGGGATTACCAAAGTGGTGTTCGACCGCTCGGGATACCTCTACCACGGCCGCGTAAAATCATTGGCAGAAGGAGCCCGCGAAGGCGGCCTTAATTTCTAAATCATCATGGCGCAAGAACGCGACAACAACCGCCCCGGCGGAGACCGGCAGCGGAGCAACGACCGTGACCGGAACAAGGAAGCCAGCCGCATGGGCCCGGACTCCGACCTCAAAGAAAAAGTAGTCGCCATCAACCGCGTAGCGAAGGTGGTGAAAGGAGGCCGCCGCTTCAGCTTTTCCGCCATTGTGGTGGTGGGCGATGGCAACGGTACCGTGGGCTACGGCCTCGGCAAAGCCAACGAAGTAATCGACGCCATTGCCAAAGGCATCGACGACGCCAAGAAAAACCTCGTGAAGGTGCCCATGTACAAGCACACTGTGCCCCACGTCATGGAAGGTCGTTACGGCGGCGGTTTTGTGCTGGTGCAGCCAGCTGCCGCTGGTACGGGCGTAATTGCCGGTGGTGCCATGCGCGCCGTGTTCGAGAGCGCTGGCATTAAAGACGTGCTGGCCAAGTCGAAAGGCTCGTCGAACCCCCACAACGTGGTGAAGGCTACCTTCGCTGCTCTTGCTAAAATGCGCGACCCGCTGCAAATTGCCCAGGCGCGTGGCATTTCCCTTTCCCGCGTTTTCAACGGTTAATTGACGATGGCACAAATTCAAGTAAAGCTCGTCCGCAGCCCTATCGACCGCCCCGAGCGTCAGAAGCGTACCGTTCAGTCCTTGGGCCTGAATAAAATGAACAGCACCGCCCAACACGAAGTGAATCCGTCCATCATGGGCATGGTTCAGTCTGTGAAACACTTGGTGGAAGTAACCAATTTGTAAGTTCCTGCCGATATGTTGAATCTTAGCAATTTGCGTCCTGCCAAGGGCGCGACCAAAAACGAGAAGCGCATCGGTCGGGGCGAAGGCTCGACCCGCGGTGGCACCTCCACCCGTGGCCACAAGGGTGCTAAATCCCGCTCGGGCTACAAGCGCAAGTCGGGTTTCGAAGGCGGTCAGATGCCGTTGCAGCGCCGCGTTCCAAAGTTCGGTTTCACGAACATCAACCGCATCGAGTACAAAGGAATTAACTTGGACGTCCTCACCACCTTGGTCGAGAAGAACAGCGCCACTACAATGGACAACGCTTACTTCATTGCCAATGGCTTGGTGTCGAAAAACGCCAAAATTAAAATCCTGGGCCGTGGCGAAATAACCACCGCTTTGGAAGTTCATGCCCATGCCTTCTCGAAATCGGCTGTTGAGGCCATCGAAAAGGCGGGCGGCAAAGCGGTAACGCTTTAATCCACCTAGCTTTACGCTGTTCAGCAATGGATAAGTTTATCACTACGATAAAGAACATTTTTGCGATTGAGGATTTGCGCACGCGAATCCTCAATACGCTTTTCTTCATTGCTATCTACCGGCTTGGCTCCTATGTGGTGCTACCCGGCGTCGACCCGACTCGCCTGAAAACCGGCGCAGCCGGGTTGTTCGGCATTTTGGATACGCTGCTCGGTGGTGCGTTTAGCCACGCCTCCATTTTTGCACTGGGCATTATGCCCTACATCTCGGCATCTATTGTGCTGCAGTTGCTTACAATTGCGGTGCCGTACTTCCAGAAACTGCAAAAGGAAGGCGAATCGGGGCGCAAGAAGATTAACCAATACACCCGCATCCTTACCATCCCGATTGTGCTGGCGCAATCAGTGGGTTTCATCGCCACCATCAACGCCGAGGCCATCATCAGCCCCGGCACCTTCTTCACGATTTCGACCATGCTCATCATTACGGCCGGAACGCTGTTTTGCATGTGGCTGGGCGAAAAAATAACCGACAAGGGCATCGGCAACGGCATCAGCATGATTATCATGATTGGCATCGTGTCGCGTCTGCCGGGTGCCATCATCGGCGAGGCTGCTGCCAAAGGCGTCAACAAGTCGTTGATTTTCTTGCTCGAATTGGTTGTGTTGTTTCTCGTGGTAATGGCGGTGATTGTGCTGACCCAAGCCGTGCGTCGCATCGCGGTGCAGTACGCTAAGCAGGTGGGTGGCACCACGCAGCTTGATGCTCAACGCCAGTTTATCCCGCTGAAAGTGAATGCGGCTGGTGTTATGCCCATCATCTTCGCACAGTCGTTGATGTTTGTACCGGCCATTGCAGCCTCGGTTTGGCAGAATACGAGCGACACGGCCAGCTACATTGGCGTGAAGTTTTCGGACTATACTTCGTGGCAGTACAATGTGGTGTTCGCTACGCTTATCATTGTATTCACGTATTTTTACACGGCCATCAGCGTAAATCCTACGCAGATAGCCGACGATTTGAAGCGTAGCGGCGGTTTTGTGCCCGGCGTAAAACCCGGTGCCGACACCTCGGAATACATCGACAACATCCTCACGCGCATTACCCTGCCTGGTGCCGTCGCTTTGGCCCTGATTGCCATCTTTCCGGCAATTGCCTTGATTTTGGGCGTAACCCGCCCATTCTCGGCGTTTTACGGTGGTACCTCGCTCATCATTATGGTAGGCGTGGTGCTGGACACTGTGAACCAGGTGCAAAGCTACCTGTTGATGCAGCACTACGATGGCATGATGAAGACCGGTAATCTGCGCGGCCGGCAGGCTCAACCGGTGGTTTTGGCTTCGTAATTGACGGAGATGAGCAGCGGTAAAATTCAGTATAAAACCGAAGAAGAGATTGACCTCATCCGCGAAAGCGCTAAGCTGCTGGCTCAGGCCCACGGCGAAGTAGCCAAGCTGATGAAAGAAGGTGTAACGACCCGACAGCTCGACCAACGGGCCGAAGAGTTTATCCGCGACCACGGCGCGGTGCCTTCTTTTAAAGGTTACAATAAGTTTCCACACAGCCTTTGTCTTTCGCCGAATGCGGTGGTGGTACACGGGTTCGCGAGCGACGAGCCGCTGAAAAGCGGTGACATCCTCTCGGTGGATTGCGGCGTGTTTCTGAACGGATTTCACGCCGATAGTGCTTACACCTACCCAATCGGGGAGGTGGCGCCCGAAGTGCTGGCCCTGCTACGGGAAACCAAGGCAAGCCTGTACAAAGGCATTGAGAAAGCCGTAAGCGGCAACCGCGTGGGCGACATCAGCTACGCCATTCAAAACCACGTGGCGCCGTTAGGTTACGGGGTGGTGCGCGAGCTAGTGGGGCACGGTGTGGGAGCCAAGCTGCACGAGAAGCCCGAAGTGCCGAACTACGGCAAGCGGGGTTCCGGGCCGCTGTTGCAAACGGGCCTAGTGTTAGCCATTGAACCGATGGTGAATCTGGGCAAGAAGGAGGTGGTGCAGGAAGCAGATGGCTGGACCATCCGGACCAAAGACCGCAAGCCTTCGGCGCATTTCGAGCATACCGTCGTTGTCCGCAAGGACAAAGCGGAAATTCTCACTTCGTTTGAGTACATAGAAAAAGCATTACAGTAGCCCTTATGGCCAAACAAGCCTCGATTGAGCAGGACGGTACCATCCTCGAAGCCCTTTCCAACGCCATGTTCCGCGTGGAGTTGGAGAACGGCCACCAGCTTATTGCCCACATTTCGGGCAAGATGCGGATGCACTACATCAAAATTCTGCCCGGCGATAAAGTGAAGCTGGAAATGTCGCCTTACGACTTGTCGA
>JANXUO010000326.1 GCA_025356245.1 Hymenobacter sp. | reverse complement strand
CTTCAAAACCTTGCTTGTGCGCTACGAAACCAGCGTCGGCAATTGGTTGGCCTGGCATTGGCTCGCCTTCACCGTCATCTTTTTGCGAAAAATTAACCAAAAGCCGACTTTCTAAACAGCTTCACTATCGACATGAAAATGCTTTCGTTTGCCCGTTACTTCACTGCCCTTTTTCTGGCCTTCGTGGCCCTGCTACCCGGTCGCGCGCTCGCGGGCGGTGGCGCCCCCGCACCGCCCGTTATTCAAATGCGGAGCTGGCTTTTTACTTCCCAACGCATCGACTTTAGCTCGGGCACGGCAGTTGCCAGCACCCAGATTGCGGCTGGCCAACCCAATGCCACTAACAAAGCGGTGGCTGCCTCGGCCTTCAATGCTGCCAATCAACTTCAGTTTTACGTAGCGCAAGACGGCTCCAATCGCACCGTCTATAACGCGTCCAACGTCGCTATCGGTACGCTCAACTCCTTGAACAATCCAAACCGCGCTTACGATGAATCCGGCTGGTTTATAGCAGACCGGGAAATTGCGATAGTGCCCGTGCCGGGCTTATGCCAGCGGTATTACATCATTTACGGCCTCATCAGCAACTACACCGGAGTAGTGGGCTACGCTGAAGTGGATTGCTCGGGGGCCTCGCCTGTCCTGCTCAACAACACGCGCCATGTGGACCCTTCCACTTTTAACGGGCAACCCACGGGTTTTACTTATTCGCCCGGTCGCATCGGCTTGGCGGTATCAAAACTGCAAACGAACGGCACACGCACGCTTTACGTAGTGGGCGGAACCGCTTCACGCAGCTATACCATCAACGTGGGTGGGGGCTTCAGCGCCGGTAGCGTCTTGAACATGGGCAGCAGTAATGGCTCGAATAGCGAGGTGGAGTTGTCGCCGGACGGGAATGTACTCGCTGTGGGGAATGGCAACACGATAAAATTGCTCAACACCCAACTCAATAACCTGATATCGGCTCCATCCACCATTAATTTTGTTGGCGGGGCAGCCAGTCAAATTTCTGGTCTGGAGTTTACGGGCGACAGCAAGAAGCTGTTTATTACGGGTTTTACCGCTGGTGCCAGCGGCATGGCAGTCTATACGCTGGCTACTACCTCACAAGCCGCGATAGTTTGCAATAACTCCACCACTCAACCGTATTATGCGTTGGCTACTAACACGCAGGTGGAGCTGGCTTACGACGGTAAGATGTACGCCGCAACGAGCAGCGGGAGCTTGCTCGCCATCAACCCGGCCACTGCGGCTCTTACCCTTACCTCGTTGCCAGCCATCGATGCAGGGGGGAGCGGCTACCTGTTTCCGGACCAGATTGACGGCGAAGACTACACGCTGAATTTTGGCACTTACGCCCCTAGCATCACCGCTTTGCGGGTTGATGGCCAAAACATCAACGCCAGTGCAGCATCCACTGTGTATAGTTGCAGCCCGCTACTAATCAACGCCAATACCTCGGCCAACCTCATCGGCCTGACTGTGACAGTCACCAGAACGGATGTCAACAACAACGCGCTGGGTACTTACCAACGCACTTTTTCGTACCCCAGTCTGCCGGTTAGCCTGAGTGCATTTGATGGCGGCTACCTGGCCAACCCGGCCAATACCGGCTACTACCGGGTAACGATAGCCGGGCGCAACACCTGCGGGATAAATGTTCAGGCAGTCGGCCGCGTGTGGATTAGCACCCTTACGCCCACCTCGGTTTCGTTCAACTTCAACGGCTGCGCGGGCACCACCACGCCCGCCACGGCCAGCAGCGCCACCAACCCGGCCGTGCTGGGCGCGTACGGTGGCGGCGGCATCGACATCAGCAACACCACCGGCGACTATGATACCTACCAGGTGGTGTTTGAGCAGTACACCGCCGGGCCTACGCCGACCTACACGGCGGTAGGGTCGCCTGCCATCATCGCCAAACCGACAACCCCGACGGGATTGAGCACCATCGCCCCAAGCTACCTGGCGAGCAACGCGGGTCTGGCTCCTAATTATTTTCAAATTGGGCAGCCCGGTTACGGGCAGGTGTACCGCCTCACGCTTTCCGTCACGAATGCCTGCGGTACTTCCCCTACTTTGAGCGGGCACTTCAACACGGCCAACATAAATTGCCGCCCGGCTGGCGGCGGCGTAACGACTGCGCCTGCCGCCCCTGCTTTGCGGGCTTACCCTAACCCGTTGGTAACCGGTGCTACCGGCCACATCGCCTTTGCGCTGCCCACGGCCCAGCACGTAAGCCTGGTACTCGTGGATGCCTTTGCGGGGCAGGAAAAGTTGGTCGTGCTGCGGGAAAGCCTGCTTAGGGCCGGCCCGCAGGAAGCGGAATTCGACGCTGCTAAGCTGCTGCCGGGCCTGTACTACTACCGGCTTACCACGGAGGCAGGCGTAGCTATTGGCCGGATAACGAAAGCGGAATAATATATTTTTAATCTGCCCCGGCGGCTGAGCTACTCAGCCGCCGGGGCTTTGAAGCTGTTTAGAAAGTCGGCTTTTGGTTAATTTTTCGCAAAAAGATGACGGTGAAGGCGAGCCAATGCCAGGCCAACCAATTGCCGACGCTGGTTTCGTAGCGCACAAGCAAGGTTTTGAAGCCGTCGAGCCAGGCGT
>JANXUO010000244.1 GCA_025356245.1 Hymenobacter sp. | reverse complement strand
GTTTTGACAACTTCTGCCCACGGGCCACTCTTTTTTATTGCGGTGAAGCAATCACAAACGCTGTTCAGCCCTTAAAATAGTCGCCGTGTTCCAGGTCTTCCAGCAGTGAGATGCCGGTGGGCTGCCAGCCCAGTCGCTCCCGCGTGAGGGCGCTCGACGCCGGGGCATCCATGCCCACAAAGCGCGCCATCCAGCCAAAATGGTCGGCGGCTTCGTCGGCGGTTTTGGAGACGACGGGCAGGTTGAGGCGACGGCCGATGAGGGCGGCGATGTCGCGCATGGGTACGCCTTCGTCGGCTGCGCCGTGGTAGCGGGCACCGGCAGTGCCTTTTTCCAGCGCCAGCCGGAAGAGGCGGGCCGCATCGCGCCGATGCACGGCGGGCCAGCGGTTCAGACCTTCGCCGAGGTAGGCGGCGGCCCCTTTTTCGCGGGCAATGCCGATTAACGTCGGCACGAAGCCGTAGTCGCCGGTGTCGTGAACGGAGGGGGCGAGGCGCACCACCGAGGCGTTGATGCCTTGCGCGGCCAACGCCAGGGCCGTCTGCTCCGACATGCGGGGCGAGGCGGCGGGCGCGTCGTCCTCCGTGGCAGGGCGGCCCAGCGTGAAGCCCGCCAGCCCGGCCGTGACGACGAGGGAACGGCCGGAACCGGCCAGCGCCTGACCCAGGGCTTCGATGGCCTGCTGGTCGGTTACGCCAGCAGTAGCGTAGGCCGCAAAGTCGTGAACAAAAGCCAGATGAACAACGCCATCGGCCGCCGCCGCGCCGCGCCGCAGGCTGTCGAGGTCGTCGAGCGAGCCCCGGTGGGCCTCGGCCCCAGCGGCAACGAGCGCTTGGGCGGCAGCTTCGGAACGGGCCAGGCCAACGACCTGATGGCCCGCGCCGAGTAATTCCTGAACGGTGGCCGAGCCGATGAAGCCCGTGGCGCCGGTGACGAAAACACGCATGGTGATGGGTTAAAGTGGGTTGGTTTGGATGCCGCAAAGTTCCGGCAGACCAAGGGCGACGGGTTTGTGCGGGTCAAACCATCTGTTGCCTCATTCAAACAATTGCCACGCTGCGGAAGTCGCCGGGGGCCAGCCCGGTTTGGCGTTTGAAAAAGTGGCAGAAGTGCGCCACATCGGCGAAGCCCAGACTATCGGCAATTTCCGAAACTGTCCAGCTCGTCTGCTTCAGCAGCAGCCGGGCTTCCTGGGCCACGCGGCCACTGAGGAGCGCGGTGGTGGTGCGGCCGGTGGTTTCTTTGAGTACCCGGTTGAGGTGATTGACGTGGACGGCTAAGCTGTCGGCACAGGCGCGGGCCGTGCGGAGGCGCAGGCGCTGCTGTGGGGTTTCGAGCGGAAATTGCCGTTCGAGCAAGTCGGCAAACTGCGCGGCCAGCCGGGTGGCGGCCGTGTGGGCCAAAGCCTGGGCAGGGGCCGGTTGCAGCTTTTGCCCGAAGTGAACCAACTCCACCAAGTAGGCGTGCAGCAGGTCGTACTTGTGGGCGTAGCCGGACGTTATTTCCTGCTGCATCTTCTCGAATATGCCCTCAATAGCTGCATAATCGGCCTCCGAAACGTGCAGCACCGGGCAGCCGCCGGGCCGAAAAACCGGTAGCTCATCGAGCGCCACCCTACCCTGGGCGGGGCGCAAGAAATCGTCGGTGAAGATGCAGAAATACCCGGTTTGGGCCAGGTCATGCGGCAGCCAGCGGTAGGGCACCCGGTGCGAGGCAAACCACAGCGCATTTTGTTCTACTTCGACCACTTGGTCGGCATATTCTACCCGGCTGCGGCCGCGAATGAGGCTAATTTTATAGAACGCCCGCCGGTCGAACACCATTGGCGGCCGGCTGCGGTAGCCCAGCATCAGGTCGGCGACGTTGAAGACGTTGAAGTGCCCGATTTCGCGCTGAATACCCGGCGGCAAAAAGGTGCCGGGCGTGGCCCCGGCTACGGGCGGGAGCTTGGCGTAAAGCTCTTCGAGGGGCTTGAGAGGCATGGCAATTGGTTGTAAAAATCAAAGGTAGCCAGCCGTCGCCGCCGCGTTGCAATCCTGTCAGAAGCTCAGCCGCGAAACCTTCCCCCCTTCGCGGCTGTATGGATATGCTGCCCGACCGGAAATCATCCGGCCGGGCTATTCCGTTTTCGCCCTGTTTTCGATTTTTTTGTGCAAGTAGCTGATTTTTTGCGTCTTTACCGCCTTTCGCCCGAGCTGCAAACCCTGGCCAGCCGCCTGCGGGAGGCCACGAAACCCAGTGCCAGTGGGCCGTTGCGCTTGCAGCTGCGCGGGCTTGTGGGCTCGCAGGATGCCGTGGTGGCCACGGCAGTGGCCGCGCCCCAGCAGCCGCAGGTGTTCATCCTCAACGACAAGGAAGAAGCTGCTTACTTTCTCTCCGATTTGCAGCACCTGCTGCCCGAAGGGCCCGATGTGCTGCTGTTCCCCAGCTCCTACAAGCGGCCCTACAGCTTCGACGAAACCGAGAATGCCAACGTGCTGATGCGGGCCGAAGTGCTGAACCGCCTGGGCAGCAGCCGGGGCGCTGGCAGCGGCGTGTGGGTGATAACATACCCCGAAGCCCTGTCCGAAAAGGTCATCAACCGGCAGAGCCTCAGCAAGAACACCTTCACGGCCAAAGTGGGCGAAAAGCTCGACGTGAATTTCCTGGGCGAGCTGCTGAGCGAGTACGACTTTGAGAAGTCGGATTTCGTGTACGAGGCCGGGCAGTACGCCCTGCGCGGTGGCATCGTGGACGTGTTCAGCTACGCCAACGAGCTGCCCTACCGGATTGAGCTCTTTGGCGACGAGATAGAAAGCATCCGCACCTTCAACCCCGAAACCCAGCTTTCGGTCGAAACCAAGCCGTTCGTGAGCATCATTCCGAACGTGCAAACCAAGCTGTTGCAGGAAACCCGGGAAGCTTTTCTGGCGTTTGTGCCGCCCACCACCTGCTTCTGGGCCAAGGATGTACGCCAGGCCCTGGACGTGGTGGCCGAGCTTTACGACAAGGCCGAAGCCAACTTTCAGCAGTTGCTCACCGAAAGCCACGGCGTACAGATTGTGAGCAAGCCCGCCGATTTGTTCGAGTCGGGCAAGGCGTTCAAGAAGGCGCTGGACGAGTTTGCCGTGGTCGAGTTTGGCAAGCGGTTTCACTTCAAAAACGCTGACATTTTCCAGTTCACCGCCAAGCCTCAGCCCAGCTTTAACAAGGAGTTTGAGCGGATGATGAAAAACCTGCGCGAGAACCAGGCGCGGGGCTTCACCACCATCATCGCGGCCGATGCCGTGCGGCAAGCCGACCGCCTACGGACGATTTTTGACGAGCTCGACCACAACGTGCCCTTCCAGCACCTGCTGCTGGCCCTGCGCGAAGGCTTCGTGGACGAAGACCTGAGCCTGGCTGTGTACACTGACCACCAGTTGTTTGAACGGTTTTATCGCGCCCAGGAACAGCGCAAGTTCTCGAAGAAGAAAGCCCTCACGCTGCGGGAGCTGAAAACCCTGCAACCCGGCGACTACGTGACCCACCAGGACTACGGTATCGCCCGTTTCGCGGGCCTGACGCAAGTGGAAATCAACGGCACCGTGCAGGAAGCCATCCGCCTTATTTTCAGAGATGACGACGTGCTGACCGTCAGCATCCACGCGCTGCACAAGATAGCCAAGTACAGCGGGGCCGAAGGCTCGCCGCCCACCATGAGCAAGCTAGGCTCGCCGGAGTGGGAGAACAAAAAGAAGTCGATAAAAAAGAAAGTAAAGGACATCGCCGCCGACCTTATTCGGCTGTATGCCAAGCGCAAAACCGCGCCCGGCTTCGCCTTTTCGATTGACGGCTTCTTGCAGGCCGAGCTCGAGTCGAGCTTCATTTACGAGGACACGCCCGACCAGGCCAAGGCCACCGAAGACGTGAAGCGTGACATGGAGCAGCCCCACCCGATGGACCGCCTCATCTGCGGCGATGTGGGTTTTGGCAAGACCGAAATCGCCATCCGCGCCGCCTTCAAGGCGGTGGTAGATGGCAAGCAGGCGGCCATTCTGGTGCCCACCACCATCCTGGCCATGCAGCACTACAAAACCTTCCGCGACCGCCTCGCCACGTTGCCCGTGACGGTGGAGTACGTGAACCGCTTCAAGAGCACCAAGCAAGTGAAGGAAACCTTGCAGCGCGTGGCCGAGGGAAAAACCGACATCCTCATCGGCACTCACCGCCTCACTAATAAAGACATCAAATTCAAGGACTTGGGCATTCTCATCATTGACGAGGAGCAGAAGTTCGGGGTCAAGACCAAGGACAAGCTCAAGGAGCTGAAAATTAACGTGGATACGCTCACGCTATCGGCTACGCCGATACCACGGACTTTGCACTTTTCGCTGATGGGCGCCCGCGATTTGAGCGTGATTGCCACGCCGCCGCCCAACCGGCAGCCGGTGCAAACCGAGCTGCATACGTTTGATGAAACGCTGATTCGCGACGCCATTGCCCGCGAGCTGAAGCGCGGCGGGCAGGCGTTTTTCGTGCATAACCGCGTCAAGGATTTGGAGGAGCAGGCGGCCATGATTTTGCGCCTCGTGCCCGATGCCCGCGTGGCCGTAGCCCACGGCCAAATGGAGGGCGACTTGCTCGAAAAACGCATGATGAAGTTCGTGGAAGGCGATTACGACGTGCTCGTGGCCACCAACATCATCGAGTCGGGCCTCGATATTCCCAACGCCAACACCATCATCATCAACCGCGCCCACACCGCCGGCCTGTCGGATTTGCACCAGATGAGGGGCCGCGTGGGCCGCTCGAACCGCAAGGCTTACTGCTATCTATTGACGCCCCCTTCGGCCCATTTGCCTTCGGATGCGCGCAAGCGGCTGAGTACGCTGGAGGAGTTTTCGGACCTCGGGGCGGGCTTCAACGTGGCGATGCGCGACTTGGACATTCGGGGGGCGGGCAACCTGCTGGGCGGCGAGCAGTCGGGCTTCATCAACGACCTCGGCTACGAAACCTACCACCAGATTCTGGACGAGGCCGTACGCGAGCTGAAGGAAACCGAGTTCCGCGACTTGTTTTTGGGCACCGACGCCAGCAACCAGCGCCTGCAAGACGCCGCCGGCGCGGGCCGGGGCCACGAGTGCAACGTCGAAACCGACCTGCAAGTCCTCATCCCCGCCAGCTACGTCAGCAACGTATCGGAGCGCCTGCAATACTACGCCAAGCTTGACCGCGCCAAAAACGCCGAGGAGTTGGGCAAATTGCTGGCGGGCCTCGTGGACCGCTTCGGACCGCTGCCCGAGGAGGTAGAGCAGCTGGCTGCCATTGTCCGCCTGCGCTGGCAGGCGGCGCGGGTGGGTTTCCAGAAAATTACGCTCAAGCGCCACGTCCTTAAGGGCTACCTCAACGGCGGCGAGGCCCACCAGGCCTTCTTCCAAAGCGAGCAGTTTGGCGACATCCTCAACTACGTGCAAACGCACCCCCGCACGGCCAGTCTCAAGGAGAAAAAAGAGCAGTTGATTGTAACGTTCGAGGAAGTGAGGTCCATTACTCAGGCGCAGAAGGTTTTGACCGAGCTGGGGAGCGTGGCCGAGATGGAAGCGTGAGTTAGGGAACGAGGACAGGTTACAAAAACACGACGTAGTTCAGCCTTTCTGGTTTCTTTCTTCGTCTTGTCTTAGAACACATTATTCCCCTGTGCGTTCTTCCCAAAAGCGTGGATTTTTGCGCGCTTTCTGCTTGACAACCGTTACGCACGGGTGTCAGCTACTACCCTGATTTGCAGCGGGTGCGGCTGACGTTGGAATACTGCCAAACGTTGAAGCCACACCACGTGGTTTCGCTGGCTTGTTTACTGGAAGAATACCGGCAATACAATATTGCCATCAGCACTTGCCGCGCACCCCTCGCGGGCCGAAAGAGGACTTGTCCGCCTCGCCCGTGCCCCCAACCCGGTCGGCACACTAAACGCTGGCGCAAGCGTTGGTAGAGGCGCATAGTGCCAACCCAGCTCAGGCCCAGAGCCGGGCCGCGTCGCTGGCCGTCAAACCCAGGGCAAACAGGCGCAAAACCTAGCTGCGCTATTTTTTGCTCCGTCCGCGCTAATAACGCCAACACCCGCTGCTGGCCGGGGCCAACAGCGGGTGCTATGTTCTCAAAAGCTAAGAAGGACAAACTTGTGCTCAAAATTCAAGCATCTGTACCCAAGCAATTTACTTAGGCAACAACACTTTGTCGATGACGTGAATCATGCCATTTTTCTGGGTAACGTCGTAGGTGCTGATGCTAGCTACGTTGCCGCTCTCGTCCATCAATACCACGTTTTTGGGGCCGTTCATCATGGCTTTCAGGGTGCCACCGCTCACGGTTTTGAAGGTGGCGGTACCTTTGCCCGCCTTGATGGCGGCCATAATTTTTTCTGCCGTCAGGTTGCCGGCTACCACGTGGTAGGTCAGTATCTTAGTCAGCGTGGCTTTGTTTTCGGGCTTGAGCAAGGTTTCGACCGTACCGGCGGGCAGGTTTTCGAAAGCGTCGTTTACCGGGGCGAATACCGTGAAGGGCCCTTTGCTGGCCAGGGTTTCGACCAGACCAGCCGCTTTCACAGCGGCCACCAGCGTGGTGTGGTCCTTGGAATTAACGGCGTTCTCAACAATATTTTTGGCCGGGTACATGGCCATACCGCCCACCAGTACGGTGCCGGGCGTCATCATGGTTTGAGCCGAAGCCACTTGGGTGCCAGCAGCACAAAACAGGGCGGCGAAGGCGAGGGAAAAAAGCGTCTTTTTCATGGTTTAAGAAACGGAAAATGGGAGAATGAAATGCGTAAACGTTCTTGTGCCGGTGCCGGCCATCTTTTGTTGCTGGCTCGGCATTGCCAGGGCACTTTGCAAATACTATTTAAAACAGCCGCCTGCAACAACCTGATACGCCAGCCTCAACAGTTGCCTGCGTAAAAACAAGGGTGAGTTACGAGGTGGAAGAAATTCTTTCGTTGCTCGCCTCCAACCTACGCTCCTGCTTCGGCGGTCGGATTGCGTCCGGCGTTTTTTTTCCCAACAGTCATTGCTATCTGCGCGTTTTGCGCTCGGCTTGCTACCCAGGCAGGGCCATCGGCCCCGAAACTGCTAACCGGCCCTAGCTTCGCCCAATCATTCGGGGGCCAGCCTCCAACTCACCGCGCTTTGCTACGCCCCGTTTCGCTTCGTGTGCTCAACGCCCTGCTTTTCAGCAGTGGCTGGCTGGCATTGGCCGCTGCTGCCCAGGCACTAGCCACCCTGGCGCTGTGGGCTCCACTCACCAGCGCCGGCTACCGCATGGCGGCGCTGGTGCTGGCGGCCACGCTCTTGGTGTACAACCTCGATGCTGTATTGCCTTTCAAGCATTTGCAGCCGGCGGCTGGCTCCTTACGCAAAGTGTGGCAGCAACAGCACCGGCGGGTGCTGGCAGCGTTGGCCAGCCTGGCCGCGGCGGTGGGCGCGGCCCTGGTATGGCACGACGGCTGGCTGGCCCACGCCGGGTGGCTGGCCCCGCTGGCGGGGTTGGCGCTGCTGTACTCGTGGCCCATCTGGCGCTGGCGGGGCCGTTGGTGGGCGCTACGCGAAATACCCATGCTCAAAGGTTTCCTCATTGCGGGCGTGTGGTCGGCCGTGACGGTGGGCTTGCCCGTGCTGTTGCGTCGCCCGCCGGTGCTGCTGCCCGTGGAGCAGCTGTTCGGGCAGCGGTTTTGCTTGGTGGCGGCCCTCACGGTGGTGTTCGACATTCGGGATTTGAGCCGCGACCGCGCCGCCCACCTCCGCACCCTGCCCGTGTGGCTGGGCCAGGCCGGGGCCAAAGCCGTAGCACTTGTGCTGCTGGCCGGGGCAATGGCTTTTGGCCTCTGGCGCGGTACCGGGCCAGGCATTCTGGGCATTACCGTGGGCCTCGCCGCCGCCGTGGTGCTGGCCGCCCGCGAGCAGCGCCACGAGTATTTTTTTGCGCTGCTCACCGATGGCGTACTGCTGGTGCCAGCAGCTTTGTACTTGGGGCTTAGATGACGAAGGTTTGGGTGCTGAATACTTAAAAGCCTGAGGAATTGGCAGATTGATAATCAGCGTTACTATGCAAACGAACGGGCAGGAGGCAATCACCTGCGTTCCGCAACTGACGTGGAGCCTCGACGTTTGTTTGCCACGCCCGAGCGTTGAAACCGTTATGGCAATAGCAATCAAAATTCACCACTAAATGTCGCCCTTCGTTCGTTCGCTGCTCGAAATCATGTTGGTGCTGGGGGTTCTGTTGGGCGCGGCCCGGTGGCTGACGGGCCTTTTCGGACGGCGCGCTACGGTGTTTCGGGCCACGACGGCGCGGCACCTGCGGCTGGCGTTCTGGCCACTGCTGGCGCTGGGCACGGGCCTGAGCGTGCTGCCCGCCGTGGCCTTGGGCGGCAGCGGCAGCGCGTTCGAGTGGGCGCTGGCGGGCGTTTTTGGGGTGGCCACGCTACTACTGGGCGGCCCGGCGCTGCTGCTGCACGCCCGCTATTACGCCCTCAACGCCCACACGGCGCTCGTGTTTGAACCCGCCGCCAACCGCCTCGAAGTGTTTGAGAAAGGGCAGCGGCGGCCCTTCGAGCGGCGCGACCTGGCCGCCGTGGATTACGTGACGTGCCGCGCACCCCACAGCTTTCGGGCGCCCTACGCCTACCTGCGCCTACGCCTGCGCAACGGCGAAGAAATCATCCTCACCACCCTCCTCGCGGAGCTGTGGCCGCTGGCCGAGTTTCTACGCTCGGTGCCAGGGCGACGAGCAGCCGTGGCCTGGCCCTGGCCACCGGGCCGGGAACGAGGGGATTAAACGGCAAATTTTCTGACTAATTTAGGACTTACGCACCGCCGCCTACCTTGCGCCAAAAGTACCACCATGCTGACCCAACGCACTTACATTGAGTACCTGCTCAGTACGCCGCGCAACTACACGTGTACGCACCTGGCGGCCCATCTACCGGACGTGAGCCACG
>JANXUO010000231.1 GCA_025356245.1 Hymenobacter sp. | reverse complement strand
CGCAACTACCGTGATGAAAGGGCTGCCACTCCAATGTATCTCATTTGGATTGCTCACTACAGTGGGCACCAGGCCCGCCAGGTTGTAAAGCCCCGTTTGCTGTACGCACAGCGTCGGATTGGCATTGCGGATGACAATGGGGGGGCTGGCAGGTGCCACGGTAATCACGATGGTGCGCGTAACGGGTGGGCCGCCGCTCGGCGTAATAAGGCAGGAATAGGTGACGGTGATTAAGTTGTTTGTGGTGTTGGTTATCGCCTCGCTCAGGCTCGCAGTGGTATTGAGCACTAGTGCGTTGTCGCGTGCCCATCGGTACGTCACGGCCTGGCTACTTAGCGTACCCAGCACGGTAATCTCCATAACTTCCTGCGAGCATACCCGCCCGTTGGTCGGGGTGGGCACCCCACCCATCACACGGTTGATGGTAAGGGCGGTGGCATTGATGGCGCACAGATTGGTAGTGCAACTCGGCGGGGGCGATATCGGCCCGACGTATGGCCCAACCCCTGTAATGGTGCCGGGCTCGGTGGTCAGCAGCCCAGGGGCGCTTACCGTCACCTGGGCCCCGGCGTCTATGCACAGGTAGCTACCGGGCTTGGTATTTAGATGGGCCGCATCCAGCGTAAGCGCGGCGCTGGCTTCTACGTGCAGCGTTGCCCCGGCCGTCAATTTGGCCGTCAGCTTGCCCGATTTCAGCAGGCAGCCCCCGTTGCGGAAGATGATGATGCCGCCATTGTTGCCGGCATCGGCCGCGTCGCCGCCCAGCAGCAACTCCAAGGTCTGGGGTGCTTCGGTACGGTCGCTGGTGGCATAATTATACAGCGTGGCCCCGTCAAAAATGAGTTGCCCACCCGGTTCCACCACAATTTTGGCCGTTGTTCCCAAAAAGCCCACCCGGCACTTTACCGTCAGGATTTTGCCACTGCGCACGTACAGGTTGCCCCGCAGGTTGTGAATGGTGCTCCAGGTTTGCGACTGCGTGATGCTGTTGTCCTGTGAGGCCAGCGGCAGCCAATGGTCGCGCACCTGGGTTTCATCAACGTCGAATACGCCGCTGTTGGGGCCGTAGTAGCCATCACTCAGGGCGTTATGCATGGCCCCAATCTGGCACTGCGACAGCGACAAGCCTGGTACCGGCGGGCGGTCCATGAGGTTATTGGAAGTGCTTTCACCCAAATTAACTGGGTCGTTGTAAACTGTCGAGCATCCGTCGCCATCGAACGGATGACCCAGGCCCAGGCAATGGCCCATCTCATGCCCCATCACGTAGAGCGAATACTTGAACGAAGCTTGCTGTGCCCCGGGATTGCTCGCCTGATACGGGTTGTTAGGCATGCCCGGCGACCACAGCGGGTGATGCCGCAACGACCAGTAGTGCCCTCGCATCATGACGGTGCGCCTGGAGCCAATCACCGCCCCACCCGTGCCGTAGCGGCTGCCCGGCACACCGTAGCGGTCGGTAGGCGTACCGGGAGCGCCGGGATTCTCCCCAAAAAAGACGTGAATCACCTTGTCGCGCTCGTCAGGGCCAAGGGCCACTTGGGCGTTTGCGCCCGTTTGCCCATCCGTCCCCGGATTGGTGGCCGAATTGGTGACGTAACGGTCGTAGAGGTATCCCACGCAGGACAGTCCATTACACCCCGTGGCTGATTGGTTCGACATATTCCAGCCGCGCGTGTCGCGGTAGTATCGCACGGCCACTATTTGGAACTGAATGCGCGTGTCGTTGAAGGGGGCAGCGGCGGGGGTGGCGGGAGCGTATATCGTCTGCGGGTTGTCGAGTTGCCGGAACAATTCGTTTACCCCACGAGCGGGCGCACTGCCGGGCTGCCCGGCCAACGGCCACGTCGCCCCGTCGATGAAACCGCGCAGAATGGGCTCATCCACGTTTCCATCCTGGAATGGGCTTTGCCAGTTTTCGGTACCGTCGTCTTTTTGTATCACATGAAAAATGAGTTTTACCGTTTTGACGGGGATGGCGGGCAGCCCGTTGGCGTCATAAAAGGCAGGGGCAAAATCGGCGTATTTACCACAGGAGCCTCCAGCATTAATGCGCTGGGCCGTGGCAGTTGGTGTGCTCGAGGCAGCAGGAAAGCCCGCTCGGGCGGGCGTGTTGGCGTTTACGGAAGCGGCAGCAGGGGGCAGGGTGTAGCACTGCGGCAAACTGGCGGCGCTGGGCTCGGACTGCGCCCAGACCATTGCACTACTCAGCAGAACGCACAGCAGGGTTAATAGCCCGCGTTCGGCCCGCGTTCGGCCCGCGTTTTTAGGATGGGTGTAAAGGTTTTCATGAATGAGTTGATGGGTAAAGGCGAATGATTTACTGCGCTTGAAAGATAGGAGGAAAAATATTAAAAATGCAAGTTTTCTGTTTCCACGTCTGGCCTAAAACCAACAAGCCCCATCAGTAACCTGACGGGGCTTGTTGGTGTGGGGGTTAGCCAAAAGAGCAGCCCCCTACAAAAGTCATTCGAATACCGTGCGGCCTGCAAATACAACGCCCTAAAACGCTTCGCCAATGGCGAAGTAGATGCCCGGCGCCGTGCCCGTGCCCCCGGCATAATCCAAGCGCAGGTTCACGCGGTCGGCCTGCAGGAAATTGAAGCGGATGCCGCCGCCGCCAGCCACCAAGGTGCCCTTGCCGGTGAAGTCGCCGACTTTGGCCCCGGTTTGGCCGATGCCGCCAAACACCGCTGCGTCGAAGCGGCGCAGCACGCTGGAGCCGGCGTTGGGGAACAGCTTCTGGCGGATTTCGGCCTGAAACATCATCATTTGCCGGTCGCGGTAGCGCTGCTCGTAGATGCCGCGCAGCAGGTTGGCGTTGTTGTAGAGCGTGCCGCCCAAGTTGGCCCCGAGGCCGGCCAGCTCCCGAAACGGCACGTCGCCGGTGTGCTGCTGGGCCAGGTATTGCAGGGCCAGGATGGTGCGGTTGGAACCCAGCGGCTGGAAGTGCCGGGCGTCGAGCTGGTAGCGCACAAAGCGGTAGTCGGAGCCCAGGCCGGTACCGTTGAAGGTGACGCCAAAATCCAGCAAATCGCCCCGGAAAGCGGCCAGCGGCACGTCGCGGGTGTCGTAGGTCAGGACGGGGCCGAGGCCCGACACGCGGGTATCCTGCCGCTCGCGGGGCGTCAGGCGCGGGTCGGTGCGGAAGGTGCTGGGCACTAGTTCCTGCGAGTTGGGCTGCTTGGCTTGGTCGATGCGACCGGGCTCGAAGGTGATTTGACTCATGTTCGTGAGCCGGTACTGCGCTCCAAAAAACAGCTTGGGCACAATCTGCTTTTGCACCCGCTGGTTGATGATGAAGAGCTTGTACTGCAAATCGGACTCGGCCGACTTGCTATTCTCGTTGCCGATGCCGTAGTAGTACAGGGCCAGGTCGTAGGCCGAAACTTCGCCGTTGAGGTAAAACTTCTCGCCCGGCGTGTATATCGAATGCACCAATTGCAGCAGCGACTGGCCCTTCTGGGTCGTCCAGTACTGCACCCGGGCATTGGAGGGCCGCGTGAGGGTGTCGGCACTGAAGCGCCCGCTCAGCAAAGCCCCCAAGCCGTAGCCAAAACCAGTTTCGTCCTGATAAAAAATGACCGGGATGGGCAGCAGCGTCAGGTTGCCGATTTGGCCAAACTTACTGGTTTTGGCCACGCCCAGCGGGCGGACCGCCAGGGGCGGGGCCGCAGCGGGCGGGGCAAGCAGGGCCGGGGCCGGGTCGGCCGGGGCGGCGGGCTGAGCAGCGGCGGCCAGTGTGAGCGCGGCCAGCGCGGCCGTCAGAAAAGAAAAGCGCATCATGGTTTGGGGGTAAGCTAGTCGCCCTACAACGGCCAGGCCGGCCTTACGGTTGGGGCTGGGCCCATCATTTCAGCAGCAGGCGGCGCAGCACTTTCCCTTCGCCCAGGTGCCGGGCCACCAGCTCGGCGGCATCGGCGGGGCGCACGTTGCCGTAGGCAACGGCCTCGGGGTAAACGATGAGCGCCGCGCCGGGGCCTTTTTTGCAGTGTTCGCACAGGTCGAGGCAGCTACAGGTTTGTACCCGCACGTGCTGCCTGGCACCATCGGTGACCAACACTCGCAAGCCCTGCTTTTTCAACTCTTTGCGAAGGGCTTTGGCCACATTGGCCCCCACTTCGGTTTTTTGTTTGACGCAAACGAACAGGCGGCGGGTGGTGGACATGGGTTGTTTGTTGAGCGGTTGCGCAGGCCGCCCCGGCGGCGCGGGCTACCCGCGCCACTGGCGGGTTTGTAGCTTATACGCCGCCAGCTCGCGGTTCGACCACAGGGTTTGGTACACTTGCTGGTCGCGCAGAAGCTGCGGGTCTTTTTCGAGGTAGCCTAGCAACTGTTGCAGCACGTCGAGCATCTCGTCCTTGAGGCCGTAGTACATCCAGTTGTCGAGGCGGCGCACGTTCACCAAACCTGCATTCTTTAAGTACGATAATTGCCGCGAGGTCTTGGTTTGCGTAAAATCGAGAACCTGCTCCAGGTCGGCCACCACCATTTCCTGGTTGCGCCAGAGCAGGTGCAGAATGCGCACCCGGCTTTCGTCGCCGAGGGCTTTAAATAAGTGTTGGCCAAAGGGCAACGAAAAACTCTTCAATCGCATTTACGTCGTAATTACGTCGGGGCCAAGAGGCGGCCGCCGTCAAAAATACACCCGCCCCGCCCCCGGCCGTACCTTTGTTTACTGACTTTATTCTGCCATGCCTTACGCCTTTCGCTCGTTAGTACCCCGCTTTACCTGGCTCCTGCTGCTTCTTTTGGGGAGCGCACTGCTGCTGAACGCCCCCGCCGCCCGCGCCCAGGGCAAGCGCCGCGTGGTGCAGTTTACGGGCATTGTGGCCAGCGGCGACAGCCTACTGGGCGTGCCCGGCGCCACGGTGTACGTGCCCAAGGCCGGGCGCGGCACCACCACCAACGCCTACGGCTACTTTTCGGTGGCGGTGCTGGCCGGCGACAGCCTCGTAGTGCGCTCGCTCGGCTACGCCAATCAAACCATCATCATCCCAGCCGATTACCAGCGCCAGAGCTACTCCGTCATCGTCCAGCTCAAAGAGGACGTGACGGTGCTGCCCGAGGTGCGGGTCTTTCCCTACGCTACCGAGCGCGACTTCAAACGCGCCTTCCTGGCCCTGAATCTGCCCACCGAGCGCGGCTCGGCCGCCGCCAACAACCTCAACGCCGACCTCATGCGGCGCATCTTCAACACCCAGCCCATGGGCGCAGTGGCCAATTACCGCCAA
>JANXUO010000222.1 GCA_025356245.1 Hymenobacter sp. | reverse complement strand
GCGGGCCGCAACAAAATCCCCAACAGTGACTTGATGTTTGGGATTCTGCCTCAGGTAGAGCAAGGCAGGTTTCCCTTAGCGGGTGCCCTGGCGCGGGGCTGTGCCCCGTGCCAGGGCACCCATTTCAAACATTGCCCTCCCGTCCCCGTCTTCCCCTGCATCTTTGTCCCGGCTGCTTTTCGCTTCGCATGAAATTACTCTACTCCTACCTCCGCAATTACTGGGGCCTACTGGTGCTGGCGCTGGTGCTGGCCTCCGTCAACCAGATATTCTCGCTGCTCGACCCGTACATCTTTCGGAAAATCATCGACCAGCACGTTACGCCCACCCTCACCAGCCCGCTGCGGCAGAGCGTCGGGCAGTTTTTGAGCGGCGGGGCCGGCAAGCTCATCCTGGCCGCGATGGGCGTGGCGATGGTGAGCCGCATTGCCAAGAATTTTCAGGATTACTACGTCAACGTCATCACCCAGCGGCTGGGCGCGCGGCTGTACTCGGATGGGCTGCGGCACTCGCTGGAACTGCCCTACCAGGTGTTTGAAGACCAGCGCTCGGGCGAAACCCTGGGCAAGCTGCAAAAGGTGCGCACCGACGTCGAAAAGCTGGTGCAGATGTTTGTCAATGTGTTATTTACGTCCCTCGTGGGCATCATCTTCGTGATGTGGTACGCCACCACGGTGTACTGGCCCATTGCGCCCATCTACTTTCTCACCATCCCGCTGCTGGGCCTGGTAAGCTCGCTGCTGAGCAAGAAGATAAAGGTGGTGCAAAAAACCATTGTGGCCGAAACTACGGCTCTGGCCGGCTCCACCACCGAAAGCTTGCGCAACATCGAGCTGGTGAAGAGCCTGGGCCTAGCCCAGCAGGAAACCGAGCGCCTGAACGCCACCACCGAAAAAATCCTCAAGCTGGAGCTGAAAAAGGTGCGCTACATTCGCTCACTCAGCTTCTTGCAGGGCACTTTCGTGAACCTGCTACGCAGCACCATCCTGCTGATGCTGCTGTACCTGGTGGCGCAGCACCAAATCAAGATGGGCGAGTTTTTTTCGCTCTTTATTTACTCATTTGCCATTTTTGGGCCGTTGCAGGAGCTAGGCAATATTATGAATGTGTACCGCGAAACGGAGGCGTCGCTGGCTAACTTTCAGGAAATCCTCGACACCCCGCGCGACGTGAAGCCCGCCCACCCGCAGGCCGTGGCCCACATCGAAACCCTCGCCTTCGACAACGTGCGCTTCAAGCACTTATCGGCCACCGGGCCGGCGCTGGCGGGCATTTCCTTCGCCGCCCGGCTCGGCGAAACCATTGCCTTTGTTGGCCCCAGCGGCTCGGGCAAAACCACCCTCGTGAAGCTGCTCGTGGGCCTGTACCCGCCGCAGTCGGGCCAGATTTTATACAACGGCATACCCGGCTCCGAAATTGACCTGGACGAGCTGCGCGAGCAAATAGGCTTCGTGACCCAGGACACCCAGCTTTTTGCCGGCACCATCCGCGAAAACCTGCGCTTTGTGGCCCCGCAGGCCACCGACGCCGAGTGCCTGCAAGCCCTGCATCAGGCGGCCGCCGACCCGCTGCTGGCCCGCGCCCCCCAGGGCCTCGACACCGTGATTGGCGAAGGCGGCGTGAAGGTGAGCGGCGGCGAAAAGCAACGCCTCAGCATTGCCCGCGCCCTGCTGCGCCACCCCACCCTGCTGGTGTTCGACGAGGCCACCTCGGCCCTCGACTCGCTGACGGAGGAGGAAATCAGCCGCACGGTGCGCGAGCTCTCGGGCTCGCGGCAGCACATCACCATCCTCATCGCCCACCGCCTCAGCACCATCCTCCACGCCGACCGCATCTTTGTGCTCGAACGCGGCCACATCGCCGAACAAGGCGACCACGAGGAACTGCTGGTTAATAAAGGGCTGTACTACGCCATGTGGCGCCAGCAAATTGGAGAGCGCAAGGAGGAAGCCGTTTTACAGGGGTAGCGGCGCGCTTGCCGCTACTCGGGTCGGGGCAGCTTTTGATTAGAAGGTTGCGGCAAGCATATCTAACTTGGTGCACTTGCCACTAGTGACTTGCGTATTATGAGTGTGTTGCCGTAACTTGCGTAGACTGCGAGTAGCGGTAAGCCAAATGTTGGCTGTAAGTTTAGAGAACCCTCAATTTCACAATGACTTTTCAAATAGATAAATCAAAAGGTTGGACAGAAACTATCATTGACAGCGACTGCGAATTTTACAAGTTTGAAAAAGTTGCTACAATTTTTAAGACCGAGTTAAACATCGTTTTTACTGAACAGCTTAATAACTTTGATAGTTTCTATTGGGACTTTCTTTATAACAATTCAATGCTTTGTTTGCATTACAATATTTATTTAGGAGTTTCAATTTTCCCAAAATCTTTTCAAAATGCAAATCAGGTGGACAATGACAATGTAATTAAAATAGCTACGACTGTAATTACATTGCTTGAAGACTTTAATTGGAAGCCTTTTGATAATAAAAAATCAATTGGGACAAAAGGCAGCGAAGGTGGAACAATTTTAGACGATTTAGAAAATATAGAAGGAGCAAGGATTACTTTAGAAAAAGATTGTGGCAATATTCCGTTTGCGGTGACATTAGGAATTTATGGACTTATGTTTCATACCCATTTTGACAGTACCTTTGAAAGTGCAAACTTATTTATAAAAAATACAAAATTTAAAATCAATAAAGTCTTTGAAATGTACAATTTGCCAGAGAAAGAACGGACTGAATTATGGCAGACAAAACACGACAGACTTATTGAAGAACTTGCTGAAATCACAACCGACTAAAGCGAAGAAAACCTACAGCCAACATGGGGTTTTGCAATAGTTGGGCTTGACATTCGTACAATCGGCAGTAGCACACATCCCAGCTTTGGTTCGGGCAGGACAAGCAACATTGGGCTTTTATTTGTTAACATCAATTTCATATCTTTACACAGCATCAGTTCCGGGCAGACAGTTGGTCAATACCCAACCATCGCAAAGCCCTAATCGTTGTACGCAATTTTATGATGACCACAAATACACGATGGCACTTAAAGGAACAGGCGTTAGAATAATTGTTCAAGAGCCAAAGACTTGGGACAAAGAAAATCTGTTTGGAACAATAATTTTTGACCGTGGAGTAGATAAAATAATTGTGAGACTTTCAAAGAAAATAAGCGGTAATCAATTGACGAGTGATTTACTTGAACTTTCACCGCGTAAACAAGGTAACACATTCAAACCATTGACTCAATATTATTCTGTTATGGCAAACGGCAGTTTACTGGACGAAAAAACAGGAGCGAAAGAATATTTGATTTATGGCAGTGTTACATTTGACTGAAGAATTAAACTGCGCCCTACATTAGTTTGGCAAAATTGAGGACTACTTGCCACCATCGTGACCAAGAGCAAACAGGCAACGAAAAAGCCAGCAACTTGCACCGGTCGAATTTACGCAATTTACGTTGACTATGAACTTAAAAATCTTAGAGATTGGCTTGCTGAAAAAGTTCAGGGAAAAGGCAGGTAATGCGCCTGCTCGCTCGTTGGGTGAGCTGCAAAAAATAGACGCGCCAGTCGATTATTTCAAATTTTATAATTCCGTCTCATCCGTATATTCTTCAAAAATTGAGGGGGAAAACATCGACTTCGACAGTTTTTTTAAGCACACGTTTTTGAACGTCCAGTACCAGCCCGATTACACCAGAAAAGCGGATGACCTACTACTGGCTTACGAGTTTACTTACACCCATGAGCTAACGCTTGAGAACCTTTGCAAGGCGCATTCTTTGTTGAGTGCTAACCTACTGCCAACGTCTCAGCAGGGTTCGCCGAGAAACAATCCGATGTTTGTCATAAACAGCGACGATAGAATTGAGTACGTTGCGGCTGATGCCAATATCATCGAAGCGGAATTGTTGAGACTGTTTGCTGACATTGCAACGCTGCGCAACGCAAATCTTGACGCTTTTGAGGCATTTTATTACGCGGCGCTGGTGCATTTGGTGTTCGTCAAAATTCATCCTTTCCAAGATGGAAACGGCCGAGCAGCGCGCCTTTTAGAAAAATGGCTTTTGGTTGAACTGTTGGGTGAAAGCGCTACGGCCGTTCAATTGGAAAAAAATTATTACAGAAATCTTGAGGCGTACTACAAAAACATAAGGGTGTTGGGCTTGGAATACAATACGCTGGATTACTCGAAGGCGCTTGACTTTCTATTAATGACGGCAACCAGTTTGAAAAATAACAAGTAGTGGTTTTTTCAAAACGGAATTGATTTACTCGCGGGTTGAAGGCTCGCGTTACCGATGATTGATTGGACTGATTTGCTGGGGTACGCCGATGCGCATACAGAGCCGGAACCGCCGTTGCTGGCGCAGCTCACCCGCGAAACCCACCTGCAAACCCTGCTGCCGCGCATGAGCAGCGGCCACGCGCAGGGGCGCTTGCTGAGTATGCTGAGCCACTTGCTGCGCCCGCAGCGCATCCTCGAGATTGGGACGTTTTGCGGGTATGCTACGCTGTGCCTGGGCGAAGGACTGGCCGGGGACGGGCAGCTGCACACCATCGAGATTGACCCCGAGCGGGCGGGGCGCATCCGGCGCTACGTGGCGGCGGCGGGGTTGGCCGGGCGCGTGACGCTGCACATTGGCCCGGCGCTGGAAGTGCTGCCCACGCTGGCGGCCGAGTGTTGGGATTTGGTGTTTATCGACGCTGACAAGCGGCAGAACCTGGCGTACTACGAGGCCATTATCGGGCAGGTGCGGCCCGGCGGGCTGGTGCTGGTGGACAACGTGCTGTGGAGCGGCAAGGTGCTGCCCGGCCACGCCCTCAAGCCCGGCGACCGGGACACGGAAGCGGTACGGGCATTCAACGACTACGTGGCGGCTGATGCGCGGGTGGCGGCCGTGCTGCTGCCGTTGCGCGACGGGCTGCTGCTGCTGCGTAAACGGTGAAGGCGGTGCCCGCCAACCTCACACTGCCACGGCTGGACCCGCAGGGCCGTTGAATTGTTGGATTTTGGTTTTGGGTTTTAGGTTTTAGGTGTTTGGTGTCACAAAAAATCGAACACCTAAAATCGAAAATTCAGTATTTTAGGACTTACGTACTCTACCCAACTGCGGAGCGGTGTTATGTTGGTAGTCAAGTCATTTGCTAACAACTCCCAGCTGTGAAGCGGCGGTGCCTATCAGCGGCGGGAGGTGTCGCCGCTTCGCGGCTGGAAATTGACCCTCATAACGTTGCTACCAACATAGCACCGCTTCGCGGTTGGCACATTCAACCATGTGCGTAAATCCTACGGAATTATGAACGGCAGATGAGGCTTAACTTGCAGCATCGTTGGGACATTCTTCACAAGTGCCCTGATATGACTTGTTTGTTAACCTTTTTTGTTTTTTTATGAAATCAACCTTACTTCTGGGAACCCAGGTGCGGCGTTGGGCGCTGGCGCTGAGCGGCTTATTAGGTAGTGGCACCCTGGCGCACAGCCAGGCCCTCAACTATGCCACCGCCGGGGCCACCAACGTGGCGGGCACCTTTGCCAGCATTGCGGGCACCGGCACGGCCATTGCCACCGCCAACACCGACGACGCCAACTCGGCGGC
Organism: Hymenobacter sp.; assembly: GCA_025356245.1. Classification (GTDB taxonomy): domain Bacteria; phylum Bacteroidota; class Bacteroidia; order Cytophagales; family Hymenobacteraceae; genus Hymenobacter. The sequence continues at coordinate 11,311 of JANXUO010000222.1, read as the reverse complement.
CCGCAACATTGGGTTTACGTTTGCCTTCAACGGGGCTTCGTTTACGCAATTTGTGCTGAATACCAACGGCTTTATCAAGCTGGGCAGCGCGGCACCATCGTCGGCGGCTTTGTTTTTTACGCCCGAGAACACCCTGGCGGGCGACGTATTCAGCAGCACGGACGCGGCGGATGTGAACATCGTCGCGGCCTTTAACTGCGACCTGGAATCGGGCACAAGGCCGGCCAGCTACCAGGTGCTGACCAGCGGCACCACGGGCAGCCGGGTTTGTACCATCCAGTGGACAAACGTGCATGATAAGCTGATTACCAATACACCGCAATACGAAAATTTCAGCTTTCAGGTGAAGCTGTACGAAGGCAGCAACCGCGTGGAGCTGGTGTACGGCACCGCCACGGCCGGCACCGGCACCGGCGCCTTTCGCTACGCGGGAAGCGGCATTAAGGGCAGCGGCAACGCCAGTGGCCAAACGGTGCTCTTCACCAAGGCATCGTCGCAGGCCTGGAGCCTGGCCACGCCCCTGACGGGCGTGTACACGGGGAATGCCCTGAACTACCGTCAGACGGTGCTGCCCGACGCGGGCCGCACCCTGCGCTTCGACCCACAGGCGGCCAACGACGCTGCGGTGTCGGCGGTGTACACGCTGGGGCAGCTTTCGCAAACCTACGCCTCGCCCCACGTGGTGCGGGCCGTAGTGAGCAACAACGGCACCAGCGCCACCACCAGCCGCCTCGCCACCCTGGCCGTGACCGGAGCCAACACGTTCAGCAACACCCAAACCGTGCCGGCCCTGGCCGTTGGCGCCAGCGCCACGGTAACTTTTACTGCCTATCCCGCCACCAATCTGGGCACCAACACTGTGACGGTGAGCATCCCGGCCGACGACAACGGCACCAACAACGCGGCCAGCTCGCAACAGGTGGTGAGTGCCGGTAAGCTGGCCTACGCCGACCCGGCCACTGCCCTGACCAACGGCCTAGGCTCGGGCGCGGCCAACTCGCTGCTGTTTGTGAAGTACCGCACTAACTCGGCAACCGTGGTGAGCAACATCACGCCCAATTTTTTTGCCACCACGACGGCCAGCACCTTCCAGGTGGAAGTGTATGATGCCAGCGGCGCGGGTGGCCTGCCCGGCAGCACCCCGCTCTACACCTCGGCCACTCAAAACCGGCCCACTACAGCCGGCCCTGTTTCGGTAACAGTTCCCAACGTGGCAGTGACCGGCGACTTTTACGTGGCCACCCGGCAGCTTACGGCCACAAACATCAGCCTGGGCTACCAAACCGAAAGCCCGCTGCGCGCCGGCACCTTCTTATTTTCGGCCGATGGCGTTGCCTTTACTGACCTCAGCACCTCGACCTTCCCGGCCCGACTGGCCATCGAAACTACGCTGGGCGCCAGCACGGCCACGGGGCCAGCCAACAACGAGTGCGCCACGGCCACGAGCCTGACTTCGGGCACTACCTGCGTGCCCACCAGCGGCACCACGGTGGGGGCCACGCAGTCGTTGCCCGCCATTGCTTGCGGCGGCTTCACCGGCACGGCCGACGACGACGTGTGGTACCGCTTCACGGCCAGCAGCGCCACCCACGCCGTGACGGTGGTGGGCGACGCTACGTTTGATGCCGTGGTGGACGTGCGCAGCGGCAGCTGCCCCGGCGTCAACATCGGCTGCGCCGATGCTGCCGGCGACGGCGGCACCGAGGTGGTGAACCTGACTGGCCTAACCGCAGGCCAGACGTATTACGTGCGGGTGTACTCCTACGTAGCTACTGCCACGGGCACCTTCACCATCTGCGTTACCAACGGGGCGGTGGCCGTGTGCGCCAACCCAACCGATGTGGCCCTGGCCAACATCACCAACACCTCGGCTCAGGTGACGTTTACGCCCGCCGCGGGCAACACCGGCTACACCGTGACCTACACGCCGACCGGCGGCACGGCCACCACCGTGACGCCCACCCCGACCACCTCGCCCATCACCATCTCGGGCTTGACGCCGGGCACGGCTTACGCGCTGACTTTCCAGTCTGTTTGCGCGGCAGGCGGCACGGCCCCGGTACTTGCGGGCAGCTTTACCACTACCAATACCGGCGCCACTCCACCGGCCAACGACAACCCCACGGGCGCGACCGTGCTGACGGTGAGCGCCGCCTGCGCGCCCACCAGCAGCACCAACGCCGGGGCCACCACCACCCTGCCCAACGGCTACGTTAACCCCAGCGCCACGCCCGCCACCTGCGGCATCGCCGTCAACCCCAAGGACGTGTGGTTCAGGTTCACCACCCTCGCCGGCCAAACCGCCGCCACCGTCACAGTGGCCGGCACGGCCGCCGGCCAAATCCGCGTCTTCGCCGCCGCCACCAGCGCCGGGCCTTTCACCCAAATCGGCTGCGCGGCCGGCACCGCCAACAACACCCAGTCGGCCCCGGTGAGCCTGACCGGCCTCACCGGCGGCACCACCTACTACGTGGCCGTGGCCGGCTACGGCTCGGGCGACACCCAGGGCGCTTTCACCATCTGCGTGACCGGCACCGGCTTTGTTCCCTGCCCGGCCGTTACGGGCTTGAGTGTGGGCAACATCACAACTACGTCGGCTAACCTGACCTTTACCCCGGCCAGCGGAGCTACCAACTACAGTGTGTCGGTGACGACGGCTGGCAGTGGCCCCACCATCACCGTCAGTGGCTCGCCTGTGAGCCTGACCAGCCTGCAACCCGCCACTACCTACACAGTATCGATAGTGACCAACTGCGTGGCTGGCCAAACCTCACCGGCCGTGACGACGACCTTCACCACGGCCACCCCGCCCTGCCCGGCCATTACGGGCCTGAGCGCGGGCAGCCTGACCACGACCGGCGCCACGCTCACCTTCACGCCCGCCGCCGGCGCGGCCAGCTACGTGCTCACCCTCACGCCCCAAGGCGGCACGCCCACCACGCGGACCGTCACCGGCTCGCCCGTGGTGCTCACCGGCCTCACGCCCAGCACCGCCTACACGGCCAGCGTCGTGACGAGCTGCACCACCGGCCTGAGCTCGCCGGCCGTCTCGACGACTTTCACCACGGCCACCCCGCCTTGCCCGGCTGTTACGGGCTTGGGCGCGGGCAGCGTGACTGCAACTACCGCTACGCTGACGTTTACCCCGGCGGCGGGCGCGGCCAGCTACGCCGTGACCCTCACGCCCCAGGGCGGCACGGCTACTACGCAAACCGTCACGGCCTCGCCCGTGAACCTGACCGGCCTCACACCCGGCACGCTCTACACCGTACGCGTGGTGACGAGCTGCACCACGGGCCTAAGCTCACCGGCGGCCACGACGACCTTCACCACCAACTGCCCGGCCGTTACGGGCCTGGCGGCGGGTAGCATCACCACCACCGGCGCCACGCTCACCTTTACGCCCGCCGCCGGGGCCACCGGCTACACCGTGACGGTCAACGGCACGGCCCTGACCACGCCCACCACCGGCTCGCCCGTCGTGCTCACTGGCCTGACGCCCACCACCGCCTACACCGTGACGGTGACTACCATTTGCAGCGCCGGCAGCAGCACGAGCGCTACCGTGACCTTCATCACAACCACTCCGCCTTGCCCGGCCATTACGGGCCTGAGCGCGGGCAGCGTCACCGCCACGGGCGCTACGCTCACCTTCACGCCCGCCGCCGGCGCGGCCAACTACGTGCTTACCCTCACGCCCCAGGGCGGCGCGGCCACCACGCAAACCGTCACCGGCTCGCCCGTGAACCTGACCGGCCTGACCCCGAGCACGGCTTACAGCGTGAGCATCGTTACGAGCTGCACCACCGGGCTGAGTTCGCCGGCGGTGACGACGACCTTCACCACTGCTACGCCACCTTGCGTGGCCGTCACGGGACTCACGACCGGTAGCGTCACCGATACGGGCGCTTCGCTGACGTTTACCCCAACGGCCACCGGCGTAAGCTACGTCGTGACTGTAACCCCGCAAGGTGGTACGGCCACCACGCAAACCGTCACGGCTTCGCCGGTGAACCTGACCGGCCTGGCCCCCGGCACGACCTACGCCGTGAGCGTGGTGACGAGCTGCGGCGCGGGCCAGGCCTCGCCGGCAGCTACTACCAGCTTCGTTACCACGGCCCCGGCCCCGACCAACGCCACGGTTAGCAACATCACCTCGACCGACGCTACCATCACCTTCACCCCCGCCGCCGGAGCTGCGAGCTACACGGTAACTTACACGCCGCAGGGCGGTGCGCCCGTCACCATCACCGTCACGGGCTCGCCCTTTGTGCTGACGGGCTTGACGGCGCTCACCAACTACAGCGTGGCCATTGTGGCCAACTACCCTGGCGGAGCGGCTTCCAACGCCCTCGTCATCACGTTCCAAACGCTGCTGGGCACGGGCGTACGCGCCACCCTGGCCGGCGGCTTGCTGCTGGTGTACCCCAACCCGGCCCATCACGCCTTCACCCTGAGCCTGCCGGCCCTGGGTGCGGCCCGCACCGCCCGCCTGGAGTTGGTAAATGCCCTGGGCCAGACCCTGCGCACCCAAACCATTGCCCTCAGCAGCACCGGCACCACCACGCAGGTGGACGTGACCGGCCTGGCCACGGGCCTCTACGTGGTGCGGGTGAAGGTTGGCGCAGAAACGGCCACCACGCGCTTGTCGATTGACTAAAACACCCATTACCAGCACTTTTTAGTGCTTGCAAAAGCCCTGTCGGATTTTCCGGGAGGGCTTTTTTTTGGGCTTGTCCGATTGGCGGGGCGCAAAACCCGGCGCCAACCGGGTACGAGTTGTAAATTCCTGGCGGTAATTTGCAGCAGGCCGGTGCGGGCTGCGCTTCGTCTGCGCCGCTGGTTCGATGCAAAAATTTGATTTCCGGCCGTTGGGGCTGGCTTTGCTGCTTTTGACGGGGGCGGCGGCGCGGGCGCAGAGCCCGTCGCCCATCCCCTACTCGGCCCACCCCGACGTGCCGGCTTCGCTGCAAATAGCGGGCCTGCGCCTGGAGCTGGACGAGGACGCCCGCCGCCTGGTGCAGCAAAAAGCCGATGCCCTGTGCCGCCACCAACCCTCTTTTCTGGCGCGGGTAAACCTGGCCGATGCTTCTTTTCCGCTGATTGACGCCGTGTTGCAGCGCGAGGGCGTGCCCCTCGATTTCCGCTACCTCGCCCTCCAGGAAAGTGCCCTGCAAGGCAACGCCGAAAGTCCCCACGGGGCCGTGGGCTACTGGCAGCTGAAGCAGGACACCGCCCTGGAGCTGGGCTTGCTGGTGAACGACGCCGTGGACGAACGCCGCCACCTCACGGCCAGCACGCGCGCCGCGGCCCGCTACATGCTGCGCTCCAACGCCAGCCTGCAAAACTGGCTCAACGCCCTGCTCAGCTACTACACTGGCCTGGGCGGCGTGAAGCCCTACGTGCTGCCCACCGACGCCGGGGCTACCACCCTCAGCCTGACGGCCGCTACCAACCCCTACGTGCTGATGTTTCTGGCCCAGAAGATTGCCTTCGAGCCCGCCATTGGCACCAACCCCAGCCCGCCGCTGCGCCTACGCGAGTTTCCGGCAATAGCCGGCCAAACGCTGGCAGAGCAAGCCCAAACCATCTACGCCGACCCCGCCGCCCTAGCCGTGCACAACCACTGGCTGCTGGCCCCGGCCGTGCCCACCGACGGCCGCGCTTACACGCTCATTGTGCCCATCACCAACGAGGCCCAAGCGGCGGGGGTGCTGGCCCAGCAAAGCATCCAACCCGAAAAGGGCCTGCTGACGGCCCCCGTGCGCAACGCCCAAAACACGGCCGAGGTGCGCGTCAACAACCTGCGGGCCCTGGTGGCGCTGCCCGGCGAAACCCTGGCCGACCTGGCCGGCCGCGGCCGCCAGCACCTGGGCACTTTCCTGCGCCACAACGAACTAACGGGCTTCGACCAGGTAGTACCCGGCCGCCCCTACTACCTCGAAAGCAAGCGCGACGCCGCCGCCGTGGAGTACCACGTGGTGGCCCCCGACGAAACCCTGGCCGACGTGGCCCAGCGCTACGGCATCCGGCGCAGCGCCATCATGCACAAAAACCGCATCAGCCACCACGACGACCTGCGCCCCGGCCGGGTGCTGTGGCTGCAGCACACCCGCCCCCACGAGGTGGCCGAAGAATACCGCACCTTGCCCGAAGGCCGGGCTTTCGAGAACGTGGCCCCGGCACCCGTGCCCACGCCCGTAGCGGCACCGCCCCCGCCCACTGCCGAGCCGGGGCATTCCACGCCCGGCCTGGGAGCCGACGGCTGGCCCGTGCTGCCACCCGCCACGCCCGCACCCGCGCCTGCCGTGGTCAAAAGCCCTCCTGCCCGCCGTACCCCACCCGCTACCCCACCCGCTGCCCCAACCCCGACGGTAGATGAACCGGTCGAAAACCTGAACCAGCTGCCGCCCGCACCTCCGTCGGCCGCAGTACCTGCCACGGGCGCGGCCCGCCCACTACCTGCCCCGCCCGTCCGCCCGGCGGCGGCGCTTGCCCCGGCTCCCCGGCCCGAAGAGCCGCGGCCTACCCCAGCCGCCAGCGCCAAGCCTCTCCCGGCGCCCGCTGCGGCAGCCCTGCCACCTGCCCTGGCCCCAGCACCGATGCCCACTTTGTACACCGTGCAGGCCGGTGAAACGGTATTCGGCCTGGCCCGTCGCTTCGGCCTGCCACCGGCCAATCTATTGGCCTGGAACACGCTACCAACCAATGCCAGCCTGCGCCGGGGCCAGGTACTGCGCCTGACCCCACCCACCGGGCCAACGGTAACACCTCCGTCCGCCCCACGCCCGGCCAAAGCAACGACGGGCCAAACCAACCCCGCCGCACTTTACGTGCCCAAGGCCAACGCTGCTACCCTGACCACGGCGCCCGTTGCCGCCCCTACGGCCGCCAAGCTGCCTGCCACCCACACCGTGCAGGCCGGCGAAACCTGCTACGCCATTGCCAAGCGCTATGGCCTGACCCTGACACAGCTGCTGGAGCGCAACCACCAAACCGCCGCCACTGTGCGGCCCGGCGATGTGCTGCGAATTGCACCTTGATTCTTAGCCAACTTTGCCGACTTTATATCTTACCGTTGTTTAGTTAAATTTTTGAATAAATTTAAGACTGTATTTTGCTTGTAAAAGATATTTGCCCTACTTTCGTTTCATGAAACGGTATCCGTTGGAACCTTCTGCCTGCGGTTCGGCTTTCAGTGCAAGTAATTCTTGGTCTAAATACACAACAACATGAAAAACCACATTGCTGCTCTCAGCCTAACGTTTGCCTTAACGGCAACCAGCACCTGGGCTTCGGCCCCGATTTTGCCATTCCCTGGGCACACCCAACGTGAAGACACCACCGGGCAGGAACCCAAACTGTCGAAAGAACAAAAAAAAGCTGCCAAGCTCAAGCGGCGCGAACGCGCTGGCGATGTCTACATGGGCAGCGTAGCCAAACAACGCCGCATCGTGGTTGATGCCGCTAACGCCCAAAAAGATAAGGAGCCCGTCGATGGCGAAGAGAGCAAAGAGTCGAAAAAAGACAAGTAGGCTTTAACTGCCCGCCTGCAAAAAAGCCCCCGAACGCGTTGGTGTTCGGGGGCTTTTTTGCAGGCGGTTGCCCGGCTTGCATATCCATTGTTAGTTGATGAAAGTAGCCACAGCCCGGCCAGTTTGTTTTTGTAGCGCCGGGTAGAGGTCGGCGCTTGCCCAACGATTGCGGCGCTACAATGAGTTGCTGCCAGCAGCTTTGAGGCTCTCGCGCTCAAAAGAGTTTTCGGTGCCGTAGGTAACGGCATCCATATTGCCGCTGCTCCCTTCGCCCAAGCTGCGGAAACGACCTTCTGCTGGTTTACGAAACGCGGTTCCGATGACCAATTTTTGAGGGCAGCAACTCGTCAAAAAAATCCGCAAGCAGCTGCTGCCCTACAAAGGCTCGGCCCAGAAGCACGACGTGTGGCGGCGGTTTCAGGGCTACTCGAAGGTGGTGCTGCGCAAGGGCGGGCCGAAGCAGCAGCCGGACAACACGCCCGCCGCGTAGCGTTTCGACAGCGTATAACTTGTGCGTACCTTGCTATCATGTCTGACCCCTTTTCTCTTGAAGCCATTGTAATAGTCCTCCAGCAAGCGGGACACTTCTCCGTAGCTGACGAGTTGCGGGCACGAGCAGCCGAAGCTGGTACAAGGGGCGAACTGGTCGATGCGGTAAGTTCACGGATTCTAGGGCTTAAAGTTCACTACCCTCATATCTACGGCCTCATTAGGCAGGCAGGGGAAGCGTGGCTCGCGGCGGCCCAACAAGGAGGGTCCATCCGGCCAACGGTCTCCAATGGTGGTTATCAATAGCCAATATTTGGCTTCAGCCAGAGGGACGGGGAAAAGAAAGTCCTCTGCTCATACCCCAAATAGCATTTGATAAAACGATTCGTATTCGGTCCCTCCCGCAGCCGCCCCCACTGACCGGGCCACGCCTGTAGCGTATTGGTCTTCGTTCGAAATACCTGGGTCTAACAGGCACAAGGTGAAAAACCGACTGGCCAATGATAGGGCTTGTAAGAAATGAGCCCCGTCCGCCGCACACCGCCACATCAGGTGGGTCGGGGACTCCCAATCCACCACGACCACTTCGCCAGCTTCAGTCAGAACCATTAGGTCCATTTCCACAACGGCAAATTGCACTCCATTGCCCAAGGACTTTGGACAGTCCATAAACGTGACCATTCCGATTTCTAAACCACCCACTTCGTAAGCACGAACCAACGCCAGGGCCTCGTCTTGGATGGGAAATTCCAGAATTAGTGGGCACGCGCGAGGAACAACGTGATAGGCGGCGACCCACCTGGCAGCGGCGTCCGCGCTCAGTTCCAAAGCAAGGAGGTCAGCAACGGAAGGTGCCGTTTCGGCAAGCTCATGGACAAAAACAGCGGGAGACATTAATTTAAATTATTGACGTGTTTTATAATTTTTGAGGTAGTTGGATGTTGTCTGAAAAAGCCTCGTGGCCCAAAGAAAGCAAGTACTTATTTCAGCGAAACGGCAGTTCAAATTTAAGAGTCTTGCAAAGTAAACCAACGGTGTCTACCAAACGAGCCTTACCTGGACGGCTCAGGGCTGGCCGGTGTTCGCATAAAAGAAATCTCGGCGGTCCGGTCGGGCGGGGCCCACCGAAAGCCGAGGCGAAAAAGCAGGGCACAGGGAATCAGGCAGCGGGCAAATCGGGTTTGGCAAAGCCCCGACCCCGGCGGTATCTTTACTGAATGAGGAATGAGGAATGAAGAATGAGGAATTGCGACCCGCATAACCCCCCATTCTTCATTCCTCATTCTTCATTCCCCATTAAGCGCAGCGTCAAAATGCCCGTCTTCTCCCACCTCCACAGCCACACCCAATACTCACTGCTCGACGGCCAGGCCAGCATTTCCAAGCTGATGCAGAAGGCGCAGAAAGACGAGATGCCCGCCGTGGCCCTCACCGACCACGGCAATATGTTTGGGGCGTTCAACTTTGTGGCCGAGGCCAATAAGTACAACGTGAAGCCCATTGTGGGCTGCGAGTTTTACCTCGTGGACGACCGCCACAAAAAAGCCTTCAGCCGCGAGAAAGGCGAGAAAGACACCCGGTTTCATCAGCTGCTGCTGGCCAAGGACCAGGCCGGCTACCACAACCTAAGCAAGCTCTGCTCGATGAGCTTCATCGAGGGCGTCTATTCCAAGTTTCCGCGCATCGACCGCGAGCTGCTGGAGCAGTACCACGAAGGGCTGATTGCCACCAGCTGCTGCATTGGGGCCGAAATTCCGCAAACCATCCTCTTCCGTTCCGAGGCTGAGGCCGAAGAGAAGCTGAAATGGTGGCTCGGGATGTTTGGGGAGGACTTTTACATCGAAATTCAGCGGCACGGGCTGATGAACTTCGACGGCACCGGCAAAAGCCAGGAAGACGTGAACCAGGTGCTGCTGGGCTTCGCGCAAAAGCATGGTGTCAAGGTTATCTGCACCAATGACTCGCACTACGTAAACCAGGACGATTACGCGGCCCACGACCTGCTGCTGTGCGTGAACACCGGCGAAGAGCACAGCGTACCCATCGGCGACATCCGCACCAACTACTACACCCTGATGACCGGCCGGGGCGAGGTGAAATACGACCTGCTCGACAACCTGCGTCGCGACTACGGCCGCGACGAAAAAGCCCAGAAGCAGTTGCGCCGCATCGACGAGGAATTGCAAAAGCCCAAGCCCCACACCCGCTTCGGCTTCGCCAACGACCAGTTCTTTTTCAAGACCCAGGCCCAGATGAACGCGCTGTTCGCCGACGTGCCCGAGAGCGTGGACAACACGAACGAGATTGTGGCCAAAATCACGCCGCCCAAGCTCCAGCGCGACATTCTGCTGCCCAACTTCCCCATCCCGCCCGAGCACGCCAACGCCGACGCCTTCCTGCGCGACCTCACTTACAAGGGCGCATTTGAAGGGCCCAAGCCGCGCTACTCGGTGCGCACCCCCGAAATTGAAGAGCGCCTGAACTACAAGCTGCGCATTATTCAGACGATGGGGTTTGCCGGTTATTTCCTTATCACCCAAGATTTTATTAACCACGGGCGCTCGGTGGGCGTGGCCGTGGGGCCGGGCCGGGGCTCGGCGGCGGGCTCAGCGGTGGCCTACTGCGTGGGCATCACCAACATCGACCCCATCAAGTACTCGCTGCTGTTCGAGCGGTTTCTGAACCCGGAACGGGTGTCGATGCCCGATATCGATATTGACTTTGACGACGTGAATCGTCAAAAAGTCATTGACTACGTGGTAGATAAGTACGGAAAAACGCAGGTTGCCCAAATCATCACCTTCGGCACGATGGCCGCCAAAAGCTCCATCAAGGACGTGGCGCGGGCCATGAACCTGGCCCTGCCCCAGGTGAACGACCTCACCAAGATGGTGCCCGACAAGCCCGGCACCACCCTTGCCGGGGCCTTTGCCGAGAACCTGGAACTGGACATGATTCGGCGCGACGAAAGCCCCGAGAACCTTAAGGGTCAGATACTTCGCCTGGCCACGCAGCTCGAAGGCTCGGTGCGCAACACCGGTATCCACGCGGCCGGCGTCATTATCGCTCCGGACGACATCACCAAGTACATTCCCGTTTCGACCTCCAAGGATTCGGACCTGCTCATCACGCAGTTCGACGGCAAGGTGATTGAATCGGCCGGGATGCTGAAAATGGACTTTCTGGGCCTCAAAACCCTGACCGTCATCGTGGATGCCATGAATTTGATTGAGCGCAACCATGGCGTAAAAATCGACATCGACGAGATTCCGCTGGACGACGAAAAG
>JANXUO010000209.1 GCA_025356245.1 Hymenobacter sp. | reverse complement strand
GCTGCTCTAACCAATTGAGCTATAGGCCCGTGCCGGAGCGAATTATCATTCACCTTTCCTTCCTTTTTGATGCCATATCTGGCCTCCGCCGCTGCAAAGTTAGGGATGTTTCCGGTTGCTGATGCATTTTTGGTTGGTACGCGGTGCCCGACCTTTGCCAGCAAAAACCCAGAAACAGGCAGCCATGCTCCCCCACCTCCTCTTCGACTTCGGCGGCGTCCTCATCAACATCGACTACCAGCGCACTGCAGAGGCCATGCGCGGCCTGAGCCGGGCCGGCCGCAGCGTTGAGTTTACTCAAGCCAGCCAAGCCGAGCTGTTCGACCTTTTCGAAACCGGTCACCTCACGCCCGCCGACTTTCGGGCCGGGCTGCGCCAACATTACGAGCTACAAGCCACCGATGCTGAGCTGGATGCCGCCTGGCACGCCATGCTGCTCGACGTGCCCGCCGAGCGCCTTGCTTACCTGGCCGAGCTGCGCCGCGCCGGCCACCAAACGGCCCTGCTCTCCAACACCAACCACCTGCACATCGCCGAAATAAACCGCCGCCTCGCCGCCCAATACGGCCTGCAAAACGGCATCGCCGATTGCCTCGACCGCGTGTTTTACTCGCAGGAAGTGGGTCTGCGCAAGCCCGGCGACGCCATTTTTGCCCACGCCCTGCACAAAATGAACTGGCGGGCCGAGGATGTGTTGTTCATCGAAGACAGCCCGCAGCACGTGGCCACGGCCCGCCGCCTGGGCCTGCGCGTGCTGCACCTCACGCCGCCCCACACCCTCACCGCCGCCCTGCCCGCCGCCCTCCGTGCCTTTCCCGCCGAATACCACCCCGCCTAACCCCGCCGACGAACCGGGCGAACCGGGTGATGCGCACCTTATTCCCCCGCTTTTTTTGCCCGAGTTGCTGCATGCCGAGGCGCCCGCCACCGGCTTTCGGCGCTTCGAGCGGGCCGCTCCGCCGCGCTGGCGCACCTACTCGCTGCACATTGGCTTGTTTTTGCTGACGCTGCTCACCACCACGCTAGCCGGGGTGCAGCTCACGCGCGGCAGCCTCGACCTGCTGCCGCTGGGTATTTGGGGCTTGCCAGCCGCCCCGCAGCCCGGCGAGTGGGCGCGTGGCCTGTGGTTTGCCCTGCCGTTTTTGGGGGTACTGACGGTGCACGAGTTCGGGCACTACCTCACGGCGCGGGCCAACCGGGTGCTGGCCACGCTGCCGTATTTCATTCCGTTTCCGATGGGGCTGGGCACCTTTGGGGCCGTCATCCGCATCAAGGATCGTATTTTTTCGCGCCGCGAATTTTTTGATATTGGGCTGGCCGGGCCGCTGGCGGGCTTTGCCGTGGCTGTGCCGCTGCTGGTGTATGGCTTTGCCACGCTGCCGCCGCTGGCCGACTACCTCTTTCAAATTCACCCGGAATACGCCCGCTACGGGGCCAGCTACGCCCAGCACGTGTACGGCCCCGATGCCGCCCAAACCGGCATTGCCCTGGCCCGCCCCCTGCTCTACCGCCTGCTCGAAACCCTGGTGGCCGACCCCGCCCGCCTGCCCCACCCGCTCGAGCTCCTGCACTACCCCGTGCTGCTGGCCGGGGCGCTGGCTCTGTTTTTCACGGCCCTCAACCTGCTGCCCATCGGCCAGCTCGACGGCGGCCACATCCTGTACGGCCTGCTGGGGCTGCGCCGGTTCAACCGCTTGACAACCTGGCTTTTTGCGGGCTTTATCTTCTATGCTGGTTTAGGTCTTTTTTCGCTACACGACGGCTGGAAAACCTGGCTCTACTACGGCCCGGTGTATGCCCTGTACCTGGCTGCGGTGTTCTGGCGGGCCTTGCCCACCCCGCGCCGGGGCCTACTGCTGGCCGCCGTCGTGTGGGCCGCCCAACTGGCCGTGGCAGTGGCCTGGCCCGCCGCCAGCGGCAACCCCGGCTGGCTGCTGTTTGGCCTGCTGCTGGGCCGCCTCACGGGCATCCACCACCCGCCCGCCCCCGACGAGCGCCCCCTCAGCCCCGGCCGCCAGGTGCTGGGCTGGCTGATGGTGCTGGTTTTCGTGCTGTGCTTCACGCCTTCGCCCTTTCAGTGAAGGACGCGCAACACGGAAGCCGCAGCAAAAAAAACCTGAATATACCGCCCGCCAATGCCAATAAAAACAGCGTCTTTTTGCCGCATCCGGCAAGGCCACCGGGCCGTTTCGGAGCGTAATTTTGTGTTACCCGCTGCCAGTCTACCTACCCGCTTTTACCGTTTTCGCAATTCATGATTTATCAGCACCGCCACCTTACCCGCACCACCCACCTCGAGCTCCGCGAACACGGCCTTTACCTCAGCCAGCGCAACGGCACCACCCGCCTCGACGCCGAACTGCCCTACGAGGAAATGCTGCCCGTCAAGCTGGAGCGCCGCCATAATTTCACCCTGGGTTTCGACCGGCTTTTTCTGTGGGCGCTCGTCCTGGTTTTTTACGCGCTGAAAGCCGCCGTGCCCAGCACCGGGTTCTCGAACGAAACCTGGCTCCTGCTTTTTGGCATTCCCACAGCTCTGGTGGTCGTGTACATTTACGGCAGCCGCTACTGGTGGAACCACCTCATCATCAACACCTCGCGCACCACGGTGGTAGTGCCCGACGGCGGCCCCGCCAACCGCCGGGCGGCGGCGGCCTTCGCCCTGGCCCTGGAGCGCCGCGCCAAAGCTTACCTCCGCGAGCAGCACGCCCAGGTAAATCCCTTGGGCATCATCGAACCCCAGCTGCGCCGCCTGCGCTGGCTGCATCAGCTCGACGTACTAAGCGCCGACGAAGCCCAGGCCCTAGCTACCCGCCTCACCGGCCGCCGCGGTGCCCCCGAGCTGCACGGCATGGGCCAGCGCCTGGAAGCACCGTATTTGAATTGAGTAATGTAGGTTTTCGACCCGCGCTACCGCTCAATAAATCGCCACTTCCCCACTGCCGTCGGCGTCTTGCCAGGCGCGGTACATGCCTTCGGAGTTGAAGGGCAGGGCCAGGTTGCCAGCCGCATCCACGGCAATGAGGCCGCCCTCGCCGCCGGCCGGGGCCAGCTTGTCGTGAACTACGATGCGGCAGGCTTCGGCCAGGCTCAGGTTTTTGTATTCCATCAGGCAGGCAATATCGTGCGCGGCCACGGCCCGAATAAAGTACTCGCCGTGCCCGGTGCAACTGATGGCGCAGCGCGCATCGGCCCAGGTGCCCGCCCCAATCAGGGGCGTATCGCCGATGCGGGCGTAGCGCTTGTTGGTCATGCCGCCGGTGCTGGTGGCAGCGGCCAGGTGGCCGTGCTGGTCGCGGGCTACGGCCCCTACGGTGCCTTTTTTCCAGTTGGGGTCGGCAGGGGCCGTTGGGGCGCTGGCGTGGTCGAGCTGCATCCGGCCGGCGGCAATGGCCTCCTGCAATTGTTGGTGCCGAAACTCAGTAAAAAAATACGCGGGCGGTTGCAGCGGCAGGCCGTGTTCGCGGGCCAACTCGTCGGCACCGGGGTAGGCCAGCAGCACGTGCTCGGTGGCCTCCATCACGAGGCGGGCGGCACGGATGGGGTTTTGCACGGCCCGCACCCCCGCCACGGCCCCGGCCCGACCGCTGTGGCCGTCCATCAGGGCGGCGTCCATTTCGTGGTGGCCCTCGTGGGTGAACACGGCTCCCCGCCCGGCGTTGAACAGCGGGCAGTCTTCGAGGCTGCGCACGGCCGCTTCCACGGCATCGAGGGCAGGCCCGCCGCCAGCCAGCACGGCCGCGCCCGTTTGCAGGGCGGCTTGCAAGGCTATGCGGTAGTTTTTTTCAGCTTCGGGCGTGAGCGAGGCGCGGGCAATGGTGCCCGCCCCGCCATGAATGGCAAGCGAATAATTCATGACTTAACAAAAAGACAACATTTATTTTTTCGGCAGTAAACAACAGTCAAAAGCCAGCGTACTGCTCCAAAAGCGAATTTTCAGCCCCCGGCAGCCGGACAAAGGTCAGCCCAAAAGCCAGAACTTAACCAAGGCTAACGGCAACACACAGCAAAAAATTAACTTGATTGATATAACTTTGAGACATGAAATTAATTGGTTTCATCCTGCTTCTCAGCAACTCGGCACTTTGGCCCGCCTTCGCCGGGACGCCCCGCCCGGCCCTCTCGCCCGAGGAAGCCCGCGCCCACCTCACTGACCTCACCGGGTTTCTTAACCAGGCGCTGCGCCTGCAGCCGCGGCAGCTGCTGGCCCTGCGCCAGTACGCCGGCCAAGAGCTGAAGCTGTACGTGGCCTTGGCCCGGCTGCAAACCGCCACCGGCGGCCAGCCCCCGCAAGGCCCCACGCCCGTGCCCGGCGAAGAAACCGCCCCGCCCCTGCCCTACCTCGACCAAGTGCTGCGGCCCGTGCTCTCGGGCCAGCAGCTCGCCGCTTTCGAGCGCCTCAAAACCGATGCCCGCTTCGTAGAGCTGCTGCAGTCGCCGGTGTTTGTGCGCTAGCGCCTAAAGCACCAACCAAACCCATCGGCAGCATTTTGACAAGGCCCAGTCGGCCGAAAATGAGTTGCTTGGCCGCACAGCGCCGGGGCTAAACTGCGGAATTACATTTTTTTTTCGTAGGTTTGATATTCGAGTTTCACCCCCAACCACCTTACCCGTATGTCGTACGAAGCCACCGGCCGTATCATCGAAATTTTTGACGAGCAGGTCATCAGCGAAAAATTCCGCAAGCGCGAGTTTGTAATTGAAGTGCAGGACGGCCAATACCCCGAGCACGTCAAGTTTCAAACAGTCAACGACAAAAACTCGTTGGTTGACCCTTTCCCCGTGAGTTCCGAAGTGAAGGTTTCCTTCAACCTGCGCGGCCGCGGCTACAACAAGAACGGCCAGATGCTGTACTTCACCAACCTCGAAGCCTGGCGCATCGAGCCCGCCAGCGCCGGTGCCCCCCAGGGCGGCGGCAACTACGGCGGCCAGCAGCAAGCGGCCCCCCGCCCCGCCGCTCAAAACCAAAACCCCAGCCTGCAAGCCAAGCCCGCCCCCATCGCCAGCGACGACGACAACGACCTGCCCTTCTAGGCTTCCGTTGCTGCATTTTTTTATGTGCCGCCTCCGCTTTGCCGGGGGCGGCACATTTTTTTATGCGCTTCGTTTGTTAGGGTCACTGCGCCCGGGTGTTCGGTTGTTCGGGTTTTGGGGTTTGGTGTTTTTTGACTCACCAAAAGTCCAACATCAAAAACCCAACACCGAAACTCACCCAGCCCCATCACCGCCCGCTCATGGATTTACACGCACTCATTGCCCAGGGCGAGGGCGAAACCCTGGAATTCAAGAAGAAGACTACTCACCCGCACCGCATTTCGCGCACCCTGGCCTCGCTGGCCAACACGCGCGGCGGACACGTGCTGGTGGGGGTCGAGGATGACGGCCGGGTGGTAGGTGTGCGCGATGCCGAGGAGGAGCTTTTTGTGCTGCGCGACGCCGCCCAGCACTACATCGACCCGCCCTTGGCCAACCTCGTTTTTCGGGAAGTGGAAGACGAAGCCGGCCGCGTGGTGCTGGTGGTGCAAGTGCCCGAAAGCGCCCACAAGCCTCACCGCGCCCACGTGGCCCCCGGCGACTGGCGCGGCTACGTGCGCGTGCGCGACGAAAGCGTGCAAACCAGCCACCTCACCGAGAAGCTCCTGGCCCGGCAGCCGCCCCCCGCCAGCCGCTTCGAGCGCATCCCCCTCAGCCGGCACGAGCTGGCCGTCATCGACTACCTCCGCACCGCCCCGCGCATCACCGTGCCGCAGTTTATGAAGCTGGTGAACTTCGGCAAGCGCCGCGCCTACCAAACCCTCATCAAGCTGGTGCTGCACGGCTACCTCCGCTACCACGACAAAGAAAAAGAGCCTTACTACACGCTGTAATTAATGTATTACACAACCGATTAGTAACCTATATGGAGGCTGCGAACATTAAGAAGCTGTTTGAGTCAGGGTAAACCCTGACTCAAACAGCTTTTAAAGCTTTGGTGCGGAAGCCCCATCTGGCTGTATGGTAGCCACCCAAAATAATTTAACTGCTTATCTTGCTCGCGGTTTGCATTACAATCCCCGCCCTGACAATGGTTTTTTTTTTACGCACGACGGTTAAGGCTACAAGGCCTGCTAGCCGCACTTTTCCTGGCAGCCCCCGCAGCCCTTTGGGCCCAATGCCCGGTGCCCGCCGCCTGCACCCCCGGACCAGCCAGCAGCCCGCAGGCGGCGCTGGCCGGCATGGGCATTTTTAACGTCACGCTCGGCACCCTCAACAACACCACGGCCGGCACCACCGACGGCTACCACGACTACAGCTGCACCTTGGGCACGATGCTCTCCCCGGGGTTGAGCTACCCGGTCAGCATCCGCACCAACGCCAACACCAACGAGAACGTGCGGGCGTGGATTGACTACAACAACGACGGCCGCTTCGACCCCGTGGCCGAGCTGTTTTTTGCCTCCAACGGGGCACGGCTGCACAGCGGGGCGTCGTTGTCCGTGCCCTTGGCGGCGCCCATGGGGGTGCCGTTGCGGCTGCGGGTGGCGGCCGACGGGGCTACGGCCACCTTTCCCACGCCCTACTCCACGCCGCTCTACTCCCAGACCGAGGACTACCGCGTGACGCCGGCCCCCAACACCCAGCCGCCGGTGGCCGCCTTCGCGGTGGGCACGGCGGCGGCCTGCGCAGGTTCCTTCGCCTTCGCCGACCAAAGCCTGCGCGGCCCGGTCGCGTGGCGCTGGCGCTTCGGCGACGGCACCACCAGCACCCTGCCCAACCCCGCCCACACCTACGCCGCGCCGGGCACCTACGCCGTGACGCTGCGCGTGTGCAACGCCAACGGCTGCGACTCGCTGACACTGCCCGCCGCCGCCACGTTCTTCGCCGCCAACCCGGTGCCGCCCCTGTGCCGCCCGGCCACGCAAACTTACTGCTGCGGCTACGGCATCACCCAGTTCCAACTCGGTCCGGTGGCCTACCGCTCGGCCGACGGCAGCGCCGGCTACGAGGACTTCAGCTGCACCCGGCGCTTCGCCGTGGCCGAGGCCGAGGTGCTGCCGTTTCGGGTCGAAACCGGCCCCAACGCGGGCAACGTGTGGATTTACGCCGACCTCAACAACAACGGCGACCTGGGCGAACCGGACGAGTTGGTGTGGTCGGGCAGCGGCGTCCGCAACCCGGAAGGGTTCCTGACCATTCCCGACGGGGCGCGGCTGAACCAGCCCCTGCGCCTGCGCGTGGTGGCCGATGCGGCCCCCGGCCCGGCCACGCCCTGCGCCCCCCCGGTGTACGGGCAGGTGGAGGATTACTCCCTCCTGGTGACCCCGGCCCCGTGCGTGCAGGCGGCGGCGGTGCCGGTGGTGCGCGGCCCCATCCAGTCCTACTCCGACTTTAACTTCCCCACGCTCAACGTCTTTTTTGCGCCCGCCGTCGGCGAGAACCAGCGGGTGCAGTGGCAGCGCCCCCCCCTGGACCCGCTGGTGGGCTACGCCGACGTGCTGGGGGCCGTGGCCCCGTTCATCGCCGACGAGTACGCCTTCAACAGCGGCACCCCGAGCTACTACCGCGCCCGCGTGGGCTGCGGGGCCACGGCCGCCTACTCCGCCTTGGCGCAGACGGGCGAGTACCCCCGTATGCCCTTGCAGGCCCCGTGCGCCAGCGGGCGGCCGTTCATCCAGCGGGTGCAACTGCTGGGCACCACCCTGGACAACGCCTCGGCCTGCGCCAGCACCCACGGCCCCGGCTACACGGCCTACGCGCCCGACGTGGCCCGCCGCACCGCCTTGGTGCAGAGCGGCGGGGCCTACCAACTGGCCGTCACCACGTCGCGGCCCGCCCGCGTGAGCGTCTTCGCGGACGAATCCCACACCGCCGTCAATAACGGCCCCCGCCTGCTGGCGCAGGGGCGCAGCGCGGGCGCGGGGGTGCCCCTGCTGCTGGCCGTGGCCTTCGACACCACCGCCAACGCGCGGCGCACTGGCACCCAGCCCGTGGCGTTCAGCGTGCTGCGGGTGCGCTGCGACGCGCTAACCAGCGCCCTGCCCGACGACCAGGTGCGGATGACCACCGACCTAGGGGACGACGAAACCGAGGACTACTACCTCGGCAAGGTGCCCCGCCGCTGCCCGGCCGCTGTTGCCGCCGGCCCGCTCGATGGGTGGCAGGCTCCCTATTGCCCCATCGACACCGTGCGCCTGCGGGCGCTGGCCCCCGCGCCGGGCAGCGCCCTGCAATGGCAAACCTCGCCCGACAGCCTGGCCTGGGCCGACGTGCCCGGTGCCACCGGCCTGCGCTGGCAAACCAACACGCCCGCCTCGTTCTACGTGCGGCTGCGGGCGCGGGGCTGCACCGCCACGGCCTTCTCGCCCGCCCGCCGGGGGTGGTGCGGCCCTACGCCCAGTGCTACTGCCAGGACGGGGCCGCCGCCCCCGCCGCTACCTGGCCGTTGCTGCACCGGGTGCGGGTGGCGGGCACCCCCCTCGACAACGCCAGCCCCGCCACGCCCGGCGGCCCGCCCCTGGCCACCTACCTGCCCGCCGCCCCGGTTGGCCCCGCCGCCCTCGTGCGCGGGGCCACCTACGCCCTCGACCTCGACCTACTGCCCGGCCCGGGCGGGGCCACCACCGTCGTCACGGCCTGGCTCGACGTCAACGCCAACGGGGCCTACGACTCGCTGGAGTGGCAGCCCCTGCTGCGGCTGCCGCCCGGCACCGCCGCCGGCACCTACCGGGCCGCCCTGCGCGTGCCGCTCAACGCCCGCACCGACGCCGCCGGGCCGGTGGGCCTGCGCCTGCGCGTGGGCACGGCCGACGCGCGCCCCGACCAGGCCTGCGCCTTCCGGGCCGGGGGCGAAACCGAGGAC
Source organism: Hymenobacter sp. (assembly GCA_025356245.1). GTDB lineage: Bacteria > Bacteroidota > Bacteroidia > Cytophagales > Hymenobacteraceae > Hymenobacter. The sequence continues at coordinate 6,937 of JANXUO010000209.1, read as the reverse complement.
TACCGCGTGGCCCTGGTGGACGCGCCCTGCGGGCCGGGGCCGCTCACGGCCGGCACCCTCGACACGATTGCCGGTGCCCCGTACTGCGGGTGCGCGGCTACTCGCCGGGGGCGCGGCTGCAATGGCAGCGGCGCCTCGGCCCCGCCCCCGCCCCCTGGCGCGACCTGCCGGGGGCCACCGAAGACCACTACCTGCCGCCCCCCGGCTACCCCGCCTCCTTCCCGCTCAAGGCGTACCGGGTGCGGGCCACCTGCGGCCCGGCCGCCGACACCACGGCCGCGCTCGCCGACACCCACTGCGGGCCTGGGTGCGCCCAGGTGGGTGCCGTGGGCAGGTACTGCACCGATGCGTACCTGACCGACGTGGCCCTGCTCGGCACCTCGCTGGCCAACCACGGCACCGCCTGTTCCACGAGTGCCTTTTTGGGGGCCTCCGGGCAGTTTCCCTTCACGCTCTACCCGCCCACCGTGCCAGCCTACACGGCCACGCTGGTGCGCGGCCAAACCTACACGCTGTGGCTGCGGGCCGCCTCGCGGTCTTCTACGACTTACCTCAACACAGGCGCGTGGTTCGACTGGAATGCCGACGGCGGCTACACGGCCAACGAGTTTTACCGCACCGGCACTTTTGCCCAGGGCAGCCAGCAAGGCCAGGCGGCGGTTACGGTGCCGCTCACGGCCCGCCTAGGGCAGGTGCTGCTGCGGGCTTGCGGACAAATCGATTACCTGAACTGGTACGGTGCCTGCGCCAACCCCACCTACTCCGAAACCGAATTTTACGTGCTGGAGGTGGTCGACCAGCCCGGCCCCGGCCTGCCCGTGCTCACGGCCGCGCCGCAGCCGCTGTGCGCGGGCGGCACCTTGCAGCTGCAAGCCACCGGCGCCGGGGCGGGCGCGGCCGTCCGCTGGCTCGGCCCGGCGGGCTTTGCCGCCACCGGCCTTGCCCCCGCACTGCCGGCCGTGACGCTGGCCAACGGCGGCACCTACGTGGCCACCACCACCCGCAACGGCCAGCGCGTGGTCAGTTCGGTGTACGCGCCCGTCACCGCCTGCCTGGCCACGCGGGCCACGGTTGCGGCCGAGCACCTGCGCCTGTTTCCCAACCCCACCACCGGGCGCTGCACCCTGCGCCTACCCGCCGGCCTGCCCCCGGGCGAGCTGGCGGTGGTGCTGCGCACCCCCACCGGGCAAGCCGTGGCCCGCCCCTTCGTCCCCGCCCGGCCCGCAGCCAATCCGCCCGCCGACCTAACCCTCGACCTGGGGCAACTGCCCCCGGGGCTGTACTTCGTAGAGTTACAGGTGGCCGGGCAAGGCCGCTACTTCGGCAAGGTGGTGCGGGAGTAGCCGGGCCGGGTTCGCCGTTGTTGTCCTTTTCCTTGCCGTTGAAGCCGTAGCGGTAGCCCCCGGCGAGCGTGGCGTTGGCCAGCAGCCTCGGCAATCCGCTCTAAGTTAGTTCTGCCCACCCACGCGAGGCGGGTTTTCAACCCGCGAATCACCGGACAACACCCCAAACCAAAAGCTCCCCAAAACCCCGGCCGAACCGGTTTTCTGAAGAGCTTTTGGTTTGGGATGCCGCCGTGCTAGTCCTGCTTGCGGTCGCGGAGAACTTTTTTCTCGTCTTTAGCAACTTTTTTCTCTTTGGGAGTGAGGGTGGGCTCCTTCTTTTTCTCCTTGCGGGCATCGGTACTTTTGGCCATGATTGAAACGGGTTGGGGTGAATAAAAACGGGTGAACGGCGCAACGACCAGCAGCGCTGGGCGGTTGCCGCGGGGCGAAGGTAAAAAAAACCGGCCGAAAACCGGCCCAACGTCCCGCGCGGCCCGGTGGCAACGTGTGCTTACGCCAGCGCCGGCAAGTAGCGCTCGCGAAAAACAGTGAGGTGGTGCCGCTCGTGCCCGACGATGATGTAGGCCAGGGCCCGCACCGTAACATCGGCCCCGCTGGCCGTGCCGCGCCGGCCCAGCTGCTCGGCGGTCAGGGCTTCAAAAAAGGCCAGCGTGGCCGCCCGCACGGCGGCGTGCTCGGCCAGCAGGCTGGCGGTGGGGCGGGCATCGGCGGCACTGTGGGCAGCGTACTCGTTTTCGTCGAAGCTGAGCAGCGCCTGCCCGTCGTGGCGGGCAAAGCGCAAGGCACGGTAGGCAAACACCCGCTCGGCATCGGCAATGTGCAGCAGCACCTGCCGGGGCGTCCACTTGCCGGGGGCGTACGCAGTCAGGGCCTGGGTTTCGGTGAGGTGGCCGAAGGTTTCCTGCACCTCGGCCAGCTGCCCGCGCAGCAGCGCCAGGGGGTCGGCCCCGCCAGGCACCAGATTGATGTAGGTGCCGTAGTACGGCAGGAAGTCGCCCTCGGCGGGGCGGGCGGCGGCGAGGAGCAAAGTGGCGGGTTGGGGCGTTGGCATGGTGTGGATGGATGATGAATGGCCGGCGGCAACGTCGGCCGCTGGCAGCACAAGCGCTGGCACCGGCCCGCCCGCCGAAGCCGGCAGGGCTTCGGTAAGCACCGTGGGGGCCAGCGCGGGGGCCAGATGCAGGCGCACGACGGGCAGCGGGGCCGGTAAGGCCGCCCCGGCTACCGTGCCAAAGGCCCAGCGCAGGAAGTCGGGCATGAGGCGACCCCAGGTGTCGGGGTGATGGTGGCCGCCTTCGGCTTGCACGTAGCGCAGCTGCCGGGCCGCGTCAAGACCAAGGCCGAGGAGTTCGTCAATCAAATCGAGGCAGTCTTCGAGCGAGTCGATGACGCCGTTCTCGTTGCGGTCGTTGCGCTCGTCGAGGGTGCCGGTTTGCAGCCAAAACTGGTGCTGCGGGTGCAGACGGCCCGCCCGCACCTGCGCGTGCATGATGCGGTGGGCGGGTGTGTAACCCGCGCCTACCGCCTGGCTGCGCCACCAAAAAGAACCCGAAAAAACCCCGGCCCGCAAAAAAGCTTCGGGGTGCTGAAAAACGACGTCGAACGCCGCCAGCCCACCCAGCGAAAACCCGGCCAGCACCGCTGCCGCCGGGTCGGCCGCCGCCCCAAAATTTTCCTGGGCATAGGGCAGCAGCTCCGTCAGTAAGAAAGTGGTGTAGGCGGCGGCCCGGCTGCCCCGGCCGTTGTAATCGGCCTGGGCGGCCACACCATATTCTTGCACCCGCTCCGCATTGGCGTGGGGAGCTACCACCACAAAGGGCTGCACCAACCCCTGCGCCAACAGTGCCTCGAACGTGGCCACCAGGTGCAGGCGGTCAAGGTCTTGGCCGTCGTTCAGGTACAGCACCGGGTAGGGGCCAGCGGCCAGCGCGTGACCGGGCGGCAGCAGCACACTCACCGCTACGTTGCGGCCCAGCGCGGCCGAGGGCAGCAGCAACTCGCGGCGGTAGCTGGGGGCTGCCGCAGCCGGCGCATCAGCAATCAAAGAAACCATCGGGCAAAGTACGGGGGTAGCGCGGGGTTTTTACCGGCACCGCCGCCCGGCGCACACCGTAAGTCAGCCACCACAAATGGGGCACGCACCGGAGTGGTTCAGCGGCTGATTCGTGGGTCAAAAGCCCGCACTACCGCATTCCTTTCCGTTAAAAATTAGGTCGCGTAGCACATTCTTCATTAGCTTAGCCGCGCCAACCGGCTACGGTGGGCACCCACCTTTTATTTCGAGCCGCTGTGCAAGAGCAACACCGCCGTTTTTACTCCCATCATTTGGGCCAGGACATTGACATGCTGGTTTTTGGTAGCTGGGGCTACCCGGTCGTCATTTTTCCCACTTCGGGCGGGCGCGACAACGAGGCCCGCGACTTCAAGCTTGTCGAGGCGGCCCGGCCATTTATTGAAGCTGGCCACATCAAGCTTTTTTGCATCGACAGCATCGACCGGTTTTCGTGGTACGCCAAGCATTTGCACCCGGCCGTGCGGGTCCAAAACCACGTTTTATACGACCGTTTTTTGAGCGACGAGCTGGTGCCCATGCTGCAACGCGAGTGCAGCGTCGATAAGATTGGGGTGGCCGGCTGTAGCTTCGGCGGCTACCAGGCGCTCAACTTTGCCTTTCGCCACCCCGAGCAGGTAGCGCATGCTTTTACGATGGGGGCCGCCTTCGACATCCGGCAGTTTGTGGATGGCCACCACGACGACAACGTCTATTTCAACAACCCACCCGAGTTTATGCCCCACGCCCACAGCGAGCATTTCCGGTGGATGAACATCATTCTAGGCACCGCTGAGTACGATTTTTGCAAAGACGACACCTTCCGGATGTCGCACATTCTGGCCCATAAAGGCATTCAGCATACCCTCGACGTCAAGCCCTTTGGCAACCACGACTGGCCCGTGTGGCGCGAGATGTTTCCGCAGTACCTGAATACGATTTAGTGCCCAATACTTCGTGCTTGATGCCCGGCATTGCAAGCCCTTCCTCACCAGTCAGGCATCTGGCACCAAAGCCTACGCTCCAAAACCTAACCCCCCAAAAAACCTTTCCCATGAAAAAAATCGGCATTCTCTTCGGCCAGGAAAATTCTTTCCCGCAGGCGTTTGTGGACCGCATAAACGAAAAAGCACCGGCCGATATTCGGGCCGAATTCGTGCGCATCGACGAAGTGGAGCAACACGTTGCCACCGACTACGCCGTCATCATCGACCGGATTTCGCAGGACGTGCCCTTCTACCGCGCTTACCTCAAAAACGCCGCCCTTATGGGTACGGCGGTAGTAAACAACCCGTTCTGGTGGTCGGCCGACGAGAAGTTTTTCAATAATGCCCTGGCCGTGCGCCTTGGCGTGCCGGTGCCCAAAACGCTGCTGCTGCCCAGCAAGGAGCGCCCCGCCGACACCAGCGAAAACTCGTTCCGCAACCTGGCCATGATGGACTGGGAAAAAGCGTTTGCCCACATCGGCTTCCCCGCCTACATGAAGCCCCACAGCGGCGGCGGCTGGAAAAGCGTATACAAGCTCGACACGCCCGACGATTTTTTCCGCGCGTACGCCGAAACCAACCAACTGGTGATGCTCTTTCAGGAAGCCGTCGATTTTACCGACTATTTCCGCTGCTACTGCATTGGCGGGAAAGACGTGCTAATCATGCCCTACGAGCCCCGCAATGAGCCGCACCTGCGCTACGCTACCGAAATGAAAACGACGGGCGACGCCGGCAAAAAGCTCCTCGCCACCATGAAAGACTACGTACTGAAGCTCAACCACGGTCTCGGCTACGATTTTAATACCGTAGAGTTTGCCGTGCGCGATGGTATTCCGCTGGCCATTGACTTTGGCAACCCGGCCCCCGACGCCGACATCAAATCGGTGGGCCAGCACAACTTCGACTGGGTAGTGGAAGCCGCCGCCAATATGGCCATTGAACGCGCCCGGAAGCAGGTTCCCGGCCGCGACAACCTCACTTGGGGCACCTTCGTGCATCCGGCCGCCGCACAGGCCGCCAAAGCAGCAGCGCCCAAAGCGCCTGCCGCCAAGCCGGCTGCCGCTACCAAACCAGCAGCTGCCGCCCCAAAACCCGCTGCGGCCAAACCGGCTGCAGCTCCCGCCAAACTGGTAGCTGCGGCAAAGCCCACGGTGGCCAAAACTGCCCCGGCAGCGAAACCCGCCGCCAAAGCAGCAACTCCTAAAAAAGCATCCTAAGCCTTTTGTAAACCGCGTCTTTTTGCTTGCGTCAGCAAAGAGACGCGGTTTATTTTTTCAGCCCGCCAACCGCTAAACAATTTTAGCCCGCCTTGCTATGCCTATGCCCGTTTTTACCCTCGGAATTGAGGAAGAGTTTCAGACCATCGACCCCGAAACCCGGGAGTTGCGGTCACACATGTCGAAGATTGTCGAGGATGGTAAAATCACGCTTCACGAGCAGGTAAAGTCCGAAATGCACGAGGCCGTGGTGGAAGTCGGCACCAACATCTGCAAAAACATTGACGAAGCCCGCACCGAGGTGTTGCACCTGCGCCGCCAGGTAGTGAGCCTGGCCGCCAACGTAGGCCTGAAAATAGCGGCGGCCGGCACCCACCCGTTTTCGCGCTGGCAAGACCAACCCATCACGCCTGATGCCCGCTACGACAAAATCATCGAGGAATTGCAGGAGGCCGCCCGCTCCAACCTCGTTTTCGGAATGCACGTCCACATTGGCATCGAAAACCGCGACATCGGCGTGTACATGATGAATGCGCTGCGGTATTTCCTGCCGCACTTGTTTGCGCTCAGCACCAACTCGCCGTTTTGGGAGGGCCGCGAAACCGGCTACAAGTCGTTTCGTACCAAGGTGTTCGAGCGTTTTCCGCGCACCGGTATTCCGGGCTATTTCCACAGCGCGTCGGATTACGACGAATTTATTGCGCTGTTGGTGAAAACCGGCTGCATCGACAACGGCAAAAAAATATGGTGGGATTTGCGCCTCCACCCCTTCTTCGACACCATCGAATACCGCATCTGCGACCAGATGATGCGGCCCGACGAAACCATCGCCATTGCCGCCGTCATGCAAGCGCTTGTAGCCAAAATCTATAAGCTCAAAATGCAAAATCTTAATTTCCGCCTCTACCGCTCGGCGCTGATTAAAGAGAACAAATGGCGGGCCGCCCGCTACGGCATCGACGGCAACCTCATCGACTTCGGTACGCAGGAAGAAAAGCCCACCCGCGCCCTCATCCTGGAGCTGCTCGACTTCATCGACGACGTGGTGGACGACCTCGGCAGCCGGCACGAAGTAGAGTACGTGCTGAAAATGATGGAGATGGGTACCGGCGCCGACCGCCAGCTGGCCGTGTTCCGCGAAACCGGCGACCTGAGCAAAGTGGTCGATTTCATTCTCGCCGAAACTGTGGTGGGCTTGTAGCTGTTACAACTTGATTTCTGAAACGCCAGCCCGGTGGCTGGCGTTTCAGAAATCAAGTTGTAACAGCTACAAGCCCACCACAGTTTCGGCGAGAATGAAATCGACCACTTTGCTCAGGTCGCCGGTTTCGCGGA
>JANXUO010000170.1 GCA_025356245.1 Hymenobacter sp. | reverse complement strand
CTTGAGAATGCCTAACTCAAAAAAGTTGAGGTAATACTTGCGGCGGGTGCGCGGGTTGGGGTAGGTGCCCTTGTCTTCGTTGCCGCCAACGGCGATGAGCTTACCTTGGGGAAGGGTGGTTTTCAAAGGAACAAAAACAATTAATTGAGGAGCAAAACCAAACGCCGGCCCAAACCGGGCGCGGCAAGCGAAGGGCAAAGTTCGGGCCGGCCAGCCAAACGGCGACACGGATTTTAAAACGTGGTTTTCAAAACGCCAGACCAAAAGCTACGCCAGCAGCGCATCGAGCGTGGCCGTGGCCACGGCGTGGTAGTTGGGCCGGGCGCGGCGGTAAATTTCCTGCGCCCGCGCCCGGCCGCCGGGCTTGGCCAGCAGCGCCCGGTAGAGCGGCGTGAGAAACTTGCGCCGCCCGACGCGCACCAAAAAAGTTTCGAGCGCGGCATCGGCCGGGGCGTAGCCGGCGGCGATGGCGAGCGGAAACCACGCCGCCAGGATTTCGGCGTTGCCGGATTGGGTGAAGTGAAACTCGGCATCGAGCGCGGCCAGTGCTTCGGCCCCCGGCGCGGCGCTGGCCAAGCCGTGCAGGAAATGCACCCACTCGTGGCTGCTCCACCCGGCGGTGGCGGGGGCCAGGGCGGCGGGGGAGGAGCCGGCCGCCAGTTGCGCCCCGGCCGCCGCGACGGCGGCGAAGCGGGCCGAGTGCGCCACCGGGGCGTTGGCTGGCAGGCCGGGGCCATCGACCCAGGCGGCCAGGTTCAAGCGCTGCTCCAGGCCGGGCACGGGCGCGAGCAGCTCGGCGCGGAGGTAAGCCAGGAAGGTGGCGGTGTCCATGCGCTGAAATCGGAACCGGGCGAAGTACTCCGTAATAAAGGAGTCGAGGCGCGGGCGGCCCACGAGCTGCTCCAGGGTCAGGAGCAGGGCGCAGCCTTTCTCGTAGGCAATTTCGGTGAGGCCGTCGTCGGGGTCGCGGCCGGCCAGGGCGAGGCGCAGGTGGGTGTCGGGGCTGGCCGGGCCGAGTTCGGCGAGGGTGTGGTGGAGGGCGGTTTGGCCCAATACCTGCAACATAGCGGCGTAGTCGCGGCCATACAAATGTTCCATGATGCGGCGCTCGAAGTAAACAGTGAAGCCTTAGTTGAGCCAGAAATCATTCCACGTTGCATTTGTAACCAAGTTGCCGCTCCACGAATGCGCCAGTTCGTGGGCGACCAAACTGGTCAGGCTGCGGTCGCCGGTGATGATGGTGGGCGTAACAAATGTTAGGCACGGGTTTTCCATGCCCCCAAACGGAAAGCTGGGCGGCAGCACCAACAAATCGTACCGTTCCCAGGCGTAGGGGCCATACAATTGTTCGGCAGCGGCCACCATTGCGTCCAAATCGACAAACTCATGCACCGCCGCTGCCAGCGAGGCCGGCTCGGCGTAGATGCCGGTGCGCCCGCTGAGGGCCGCAAACTGGAGGTCGCCCACGGCCAGTGCCATCAGGTAGGCCGGAATGGGCTGGGCCATGCGGAAGCGGTAGCGGCCGTCGGAAGCCAGCCGCTGCGGGTTTTCGGCGCTCATGAGCGCCAGCAGGTGCGGGGGCACCTGCACGGTGGCTTCGTAGGTGAAGCGGATGCCGGGCGAGTCCGGGCACGGTAGCCAGGTACGGGCCAGAATAGCCTGCGACTGCGTGAAAAGGAAGGGCGCGGTGCCGGCCGTTTGGCCGGGTTGGAGCCATTGCAGGGCGGCGGCGGCGGGGCGGGTGCGGTAGGCAATTTGCACGGCCACGGTGCCCGGCGCGAGCGCGATGGTCAGGGCCTGGCCCAGCGTGGCATCGGCCGGGCCTAGGGCGAAAGCGGCGGGCGTGGCGGTGCCGGCCGCGTCGAGCTGCGCCACGGCTTCCAGGTCCAGGTTGCGGGAGTCGAGCACCAGCTCGGGGGCCGTGCCGGGGTTGGCGAGCTGCCAGGTGGCCCGGCCGTGGAGGGTGCGGGCGTCAAAATCAACCACGAGGTCGAGGGCCAGGTGTTGGACGCGGGCCGGGCTGCGGCCGGCGTGGCTGTGAGGGTCAGAAAGGAGGTTGGCCATTGTTGGGATGAGGGAGGCGTGCGGGTGCGCCAGGCCCCGAAGTTGCTGCTAAAAAGCCAAACCCGATGGCCTCGGGCGTAACTTGCCTGCCGGTTCGGGCACCCGCCGCGCAACCCCACTTGCCGGCCGCTAGTAAAAGCCCCGGCCGTTACCTGGCCGGCCGTGCCGCTATTGGCTCGGCCAACGCCGTTATTCACCCGTTCATCTTGCCTCGTTTTCTTCTTTCTCTTTGGCTGCTGGTGGCCGGTGCCCTGCTCTCGGCGGTGCTGCTGGCCTGCGGTCCGGGTTCTAATTCAGCCGACCAAAAACCGGGCGGCGCTGCCGTCAGTGCGGTCGATTCCGTCGTAGCCGGGCCCCAGCCCTTACTCGACAGTACCTACGTCATCCGGCAGCTACGGGCCGAGCCGCTCTTCAAGGTTCAGGAAGGCCCGGCCCGGCGCTTCTATCGTGAGCGCAGCTTTCGTCTGGGTTGGTTTCGCAACCATAAATTGCTGCCCCAGGCTCAAACCTTGCTCGATTTGCTGCCTAAAGCGGCCGATGAGGGACTTGACCCTAAGAAGTATCAAGTCAAGGATTTTGCCAAGCTGGCAAGTGCGTTGCAGGCCGCTGGCTCGGATACCGCCCGCCGCAACGCCGTGGAGCGCGAAACCGACGTAGCCCTCACCGGTACGTACTTGCTCTGGGCCTCCGACTACTACCGTGGCGTGGCCAATCCGCACGACGTGAAGGACACGTCCTGGCAGGTCAAGCCCAACAAAATCAAGCTTCATAAAGCGCTGCTCACCTTCCTCGGCGAGCGCAAAAGCCGCTACAATTACTACGAATTCGCGCCCCTGCACCCTGAGTACGAAGGCTTGAAAGAGGCCCTCGCCAGCTACCGCGCCCAGGAGCAGGCCGGGGGCTGGCCGCTGCTGCCGGCCGCGCTCAAGCTGCGGCCGGGGCAGTCGGCGGCGGCGGTGCCCGCGTTGCGCCAACGCCTCGCGGGCGGTGCCGCGCCTCGTGCCGACACGAGCGCGGCGGCTCTGGCTTACGACACGGCGCTGGTGCGGAAGGTGAAAATATTTCAGCAAGATGCCGGCCTGCGGCCCGATGGCATTGTAAGCGGCACCACTTTGCGGCAGCTCAACGTGCCCATCGCGGCGCGCATCGACCAGCTTATTCTGAACATGGAGCGCTGGCGCTGGCTGCCCAAAAAGTTTGAGCCGGACTACCTGCTCGTCAACATTCCCGAGTATAAGCTCCACGTTGTTGAGGGCGGTAAGGAAGCCTTTGCCATGCGCGTCATCGTGGGAAAAACCCTCAACGCGACCCCCATTTTCAGCGACCGGATGGAGTACGTGGTGCTGGCCCCGTACTGGAATGTGCCCTACTCAATTATTGACAAGGAGATGCGCCCGCGCCTGGTGGCCAACCCCAGTTACCTCGACCGGCTCGACATGGAAGTGGTGTCCGGCTCGGGGCGCAAAGCCAAGGTCATCGACCCTTCGGGCATCAACTGGGCCGACGTTACGGAGGCCAATTTCAAGTACACCGTGCGCCGCCGGCCGGGGCCAAAAAACGACTTGGGTGATGTGAAATTCATCTTCCCCAACGCCAACGATGTGTACCTGCACGACACGCCGCACGACGAGCTATTTTCGGAAACGCAGCGCAATTTCAGCCACGGCTGCGTCCGGGTGCAGGAGCCCATCAAACTCGCTACCTACCTGCTGCGCGAAAAAAGCGGCTGGAGCCAAAGCGCCATCGTGGACACCATCGCCAACCGGCGCGAGAAGTACATTTCGCTCAAGCAGAAGCTGCCCGTGTACCTGGTTTACTTCACGGCCTGGGCCGATGCCAACGGCCACGCCCACTTCCGCGAGGATATCTACGGGCACGACAAAGCACTGGCCAAAGAGTATTTCAACTAGCACGCTGCCCGGCGGCCATCGGTGCTTGGTTAGTAGCAACTCTGTCTCATCGTTTACAAAAGTATTTTTTGAACCCATTCGGTGCTCCGAATGGGTTCTTTTTTGCCCCGTAACTTATGTAAACAATAGGCACATAAGAAATGTAGTCGGCGTAATTGAAACATTTGTGAGTAATAGCACGGCCTATCAAAACCATAAATTACATTTGTTATGAACGTCATAAATTCACTCCGGCCTTCTTTCCGCGCTACATTTGTGAAGTAAATACACTTCATTCATGGTCGAGCGCATCAAACAATTGCTACAGGAGCGCGGGCTTAGTCCCACGCAGTTCGCAGATTTCATTGGCGTGACCCGCCCAGTTGTCAGCCATGTTCTGTCCGAGCGGAACAAGCCAAGCCTGGAGGTGGTGCAGCGCATTTTGGCGGCTTTCCCAGAGCTTTCCATGGCTTGGTTGCTCAATGGCACCGGGCCAATGCTGGTGGTAGAGCCGCTTGCCGGGCCGGTGGCTGGGCCAGTGGCTGGGCCAATGGCTGGCACCCGTCCCCCCGTTGTGGCTGCTGCGGGAGTTGAAATACCCGCAGCTTCACCGAAGGAATTGAGCGGTGCAGGAGCTGCGGCAGTTGCCAGCCAGCACCAGCCCAAAGTCACTCAGGAGGCCGCTGCCGGGCATGGTTTTAACGCGGAGAACAATTTTAACCGCGAGTTGAATCTTGGAAATCAAGCCGATAATCAAAAATATGCGCCCACAGCAGCAACTGTTTACGCTCCCGTGGCCACGGTTGGTGCAACACCGGCGGTGGTTCTGTTACCTAAACCATCGCCGCCGCTGAGGCAACCTTCGCGGCGGTTCGCGCCCGCTGTTGCCCCAGCGGGCTTCGCGCCAGCCGCTGCTGCCGTAGCTGCATCAGCAGCCCCCAAAGACACCCCGCCGGTGGTAGCCCCGCCCGTGGTGAATGCCCCGCCGGCAGCCCCGCCGGCCCCAGCGACCCCGGCCCCGCTTTTGGCGGCTGCAACGACTGAAGAATCACCGGTCAATGGCGCGGCACCATCCGTCTCACCTACTCTTTCGGGGCTTGCTGTCGGCAAATCCATCCGACGGATTGTGATATTTTATCAAGATGGGTCCTTCTCGGATTTTGCCCCCGAGTAGTTTCTGAGCTGCGATTAAGGGGCAGCAAGCTATGGCACTTGCTGAGCTTTGTTGGCGCGTTTTGCTTCGTTGAGGCAGAAGAGGAGAATTGGGTTCGTTAAGAAAGCCATTATCGACTGGCGAAGCGGAAAAAGTCTATTTGGCAGGCCAGATAAACCGTTCTCAATATGCTCAACAACGTGCCTGGGCCAGCCGCCTGAGTGCTAAGCTGGCATCGACCCTTATACTAAGGGCATCGCCAGGGGATAAAGTGCAGTCTCCAAAATCAAAAAATTATTTTAAAGTACTAGCAATCAGAAAAAAAACCCCTGCTAATTAAACCAGATTGTAATAAATTATGCCTCTCATGAAAAAAATCTGCAACCGCTATTGATGCGCTGGATACGTACTAAATAACGGTGCTTTCGCTGCTTCTAAACCCCAGGTTATTGCTAATTTACTTGACGTTGTGCGTTCTGGTTAATATGCAAGTCCGATGCAGTGTCGAAAGCCCGCACTGCTAACGAAATGAACGGGCTGGGGCAGTTCTTTACTCGCCACGACTGCGGCACTGGCACCCGTTGTGGTACTGCTTTTCCTTGGTCGCAAACGCGTTGCTGGCTGTTTATACGAAGATTGTAGCGGAGCAGATGGCACTTGGTATTTTTGATTTATTCTGAGACAGGTAAGAAATGTTACGACGGCTCAATCCGCAATTAACGGTGGGCAATACATTGGCTCGGGTGAGCCGGGTTTTGGCGGTTCGGCGGGGCGTGGCTACCTTCGTACCATGAAGCTGACCCTCACCCGCACCCTGTTGCTGCTGGCCGCCGCTCCGGCCTTGTTGCTGACCGTAGCCTGCGCCCAGGCCCCTGACGCCGATGCCGCCGAAAAAGACCCCGATGCCGACGCCGCCTACAAGCGTGCCCACCGCACCGAAATGTACCGCGAAGCCCAACGCAGCAACGTCACCCGTTAAATCACTGCGTCGCTGCCTGTGCCAAGTGGTATCCGCCTGTCGGCTCGCCCCAAAAAAATCTGAAATCAAAAAAAGCCCCCACCGACCCGAAGGTCAGTGGGGGCTTTTACGTTGGTTTGTGGCTACCGGAAAGGTTGGTTGCGCTGGGCTATTTCCGCCGGCTCACTTTTCTCAATACACCAATTCAGCCACGATGCCCTGGCCGCCGACGGGCGACACCGGTACAGCAGCCGTAATAGGGGCCGCGAGGCCGCCGGTCAGAAAATTGGGCAGCTCTACGTCGGCCAGTAGCGGTTGCTCCAGCAAATCGGCCCAGGTGCGGAGGTACAGCACCACGTCGTCGCGCTGGTTGTGGCGCAGGGCATCGCGGCGCTCAAACGGGATGGCGCGGCGCACGGTGGGGTCGGAGAGGCGTTCGAGGTGGCTGAGGTCGGCGCGGCTGAAGCCCAGGGCCAGCATTTCGTCGATGGTTTGGTCGATGGGCAGGCCGCTGGTGGGGCAGTAATCGATGAGTTGCCGCTCCCAGTCGCCGTAGCGCTGCATGGCGCGGCTGTGAATTTCGGCCTTCGTGAGGTGGGTGACGGTTTGGGCCAGGTGGCCGCAGTTGCAGCTTCCCATGTGGCCCCACTGGTAGGGGGCCTCGGTGGCGAGGCGGTGGGCCGTGGTCCGCAGCGCCTGGGCGCGGGCCAGCAACGACGATTCTCTTTCCATAATAAACGGCGGTTGGGAGGTGAAAGGGAAGCCGGCGCGGCTTCGGGCTAAGAAGCAAACGGGGCCGAAAAAGTTTTCCGGCCCCGCCCAGTGGTCGGGCGAATTCCCGAAGGGTTCGTCCGGCCACTGCCGTATGCTGCCCCAGAACGGCTCGATTGAGCACCTAAGCGCGAGTTGTTCAAACCGCAGCCGTCGGACGAAGCCCTTTGGGCGAT
>JANXUO010000150.1 GCA_025356245.1 Hymenobacter sp. | reverse complement strand
CGGGCACGTTGGCCACCCGCACCTGCCCCCGCATGATGTAGAGGTTTTTAGCCTTGTCCACCTTGCCGTATTTGGCCGCCAGCGTGTTGACGACGGTCTTGCCGTCGGCGGCGTAAAACGTCACCACCATGCCTTTGGGGTAGATGGCGTCGCCGTTCTCAAAGTTTTGCTCGAGCGGGGCCGTCAGGGCCAGCTTCAGCTTGGCCGAATCGGAAAAGAGCGTACGCACGTTGGTGGTTTCCATCAGCGGGCCGGTGTACACCAGCAGCGGGCCAGTCATTTCTTTGGAGCCGCAGGCCGTCAGCAGGCCGTTGCAAGCAAACACCGCGAGCGCAACGATTAGTAGCCGGACAAACCGCTTCGCGGAATTTGCCCGACCACTCCCAGCCGCCTCACTTCCCAAAAAAATTCGTGTAATCCTCACAATTCGCCTGAATTTGTGCTTTACTGCAAACGCCGCTTGATGAACCAGCGGTTGTTGAGCGTCACGCCCAGCGTGCCCCGGATGTAGCTTTCCTGCACGTTGCTGCCGCCGCTGGCCACCCGCTCGGTGTTGCCGCGCCGCCCGTATGCAAAGGCCAGGCTGAACGTGGTGGCATCGAGCGCCGACGACGAGGGCAGCGGAAAGGCAAAGCCCCAAGTCACGTTGCGGTCGTAAAGCGTTTGGCCCCCAAAATAATACGGCATCTGCGCCAGGCTGGCCCCCACGCGGTAGCTCACGCGCTTAAAATAGTGGTCCACTGAGCCGGGGTCAGGTGTGAATTCGCCGCCGATGGCCCCGCGCCAAGTGTCGCGCAGGGGTTGGTCTTGCACGCCAAAACTGCTGAACTTCGACCATTGCTGCTGCGAGGCGTCGAGGTTGAAGCTGAAGTTCTTGTTGTTGTCGATGCTGAGCCCCAGCTGGGTTTGGGCCGGACGCAGGCTGTAGCCGCGCACGTCGCTGGTTTGGGTGGGGGCGGCCGTAAGGGCGCCGTTCAGGTCCTGCCGCTCCTGGGTGCTGGTGCGCCGCGCCGCCAGGTTGGCCGCGAAGCTATAAACGCCCGCCACGTTGGCAAACAGCTTGCTGCCCAAAGCGTGGCGGTAGTGCGCTCCCGCCCGAAAGCTGAAATCGGAGTAGTGGGTGTGGATGCGGTCCACGGCTTTGTCGGTGGTGATGCCGTTGGCCTGCTGAATGGTGGTGCCGTTGGTTTCGTCAACGGTACCAAACACATAGCTTGCGGTGGCGCCCAGACTCAGGTTTTTGCCCAGCAGCAGGCCCTGCCCGAAATAGGCTTCCGACAAACCGCCGGTGCCCTTGTACTGGTTGAGCGCAAAGTCGCCGATGGGCAATCGGGTGCCATCCCCGGCCTGCAATATGTTCGACTCGTACTCCACCGCACTCAGCGGCTTGAGGCCCACGGCTGCGCCCCATTTGGCACTCAGCGGCACGGCCAGGGCCAGGTAGCCCAGGGTGCCGCTGCCCGAACGGCCTTGGGCCGTGGCGTTACGCACCGTTTTGTACTGCCCATTGAAGCCCGCCTCAAACGTAGTCCGGTTGACGTAGCAAAGCAGTGCCGGATTCAATTCGTTTACGTTGATGGCGTTGGGCGCTGCCAGGCCCGCACCGCCCATGCCCGCTTGCCGCACCCCGCCCACGTTGGGGTTGTATTCGCCGAGCCCGATGCGCGAGTAGGGCGCGTTGCCCAGGCCCTGCGCCGACGCGCTGCCGCCTAGTAGCAGGGCCGCAGCGGTCAGCAAATAATTCATTTCCTTATGCTTCAACATTATACGCTAAAATGCGGTAAAGGCCCAGCAGCACCAGCTCGGGCACAACAAAGATACGCCCCGCTAAGCGCGGGGCCAGAAACGCGGCATCGCCGCCGGTCAGCATCACCACCAAGCCTTGGTAATGAGCGCGGTACTGCGCCAGCAGGCCGTTTAATTCGGCCACGGTGCCGTTCACGACGCCACTCAGCATACTGCCCTGGGTGGAGTCGCCGACCAGCGCCACGGTTGCATCTGGGGCGGGCAGGGGTAGCAGCGGAAGCCGCCCCGTAAACTCGTGCAAGGCCCGCAGGCGCATGGCCAGCCCCGGCGCAATGCTGCCGCCGTGGTAGGTACCGTCGGCAGCAGCGAGGTCGAGTTTAAGGGCCGTGCCAGCGTCAATTACCAGCACCGCTTGGCCCGGCCACAGGCCCGCCGCGCCCACGACCGCCGCCAGGCGGTCGGCCCCGAGCGTGGCAGGGGTAGCGTAGGCGTTGGTTAGTGGTACTGGCGTAGTGCCGGGCACAAAAGCCAGCACGCGGCCCGGCACCAACGCCTGCAACCCCGTGGCCCATTCCGCCGCCGGAGCTGCCACCGACGCCACCAGCACGTGTTGCGGCTGCCAGCGTTGCACCAGCCCAGGCACGGCAGCGGGCGTTAGGTTGGCAATGGTTTCGCGCAGCAGGCCATCGGCAAAGCACCCGGCTTTGGTAGAGGTATTGCCAACGTCAAGAACCAGGGTTTTCAATGGGTTTCGGAGTAGCAGCAAGCCGTTGTAGCCGAGGCTACGCGGCCTACCTACACGAAATACTTCAGCCGAATAACCTCCTGCTCACTCAAAAAGCGCCATTTGCCGCGGGGCAGGTCTTTTTTGGTGAGACCCGCGTACTGCACCCGGTCCAGGGTCACTACTTCGTAGCCGAGGTGCTCAAAAATGCGGCGCACAATGCGGTTGCGGCCAATGTGAATTTCGATGCCCACGAAGTGCGGGTTGCCCGCCACCACGGCCACGTCGTCCACCAAGGCCTTGCCGTCTTCCAGCTCCAGCCCTTCGGTGATGGCCTGCAAATCGACCTCCGTGAGCGGGGTGCTTAACTCGACTTGATAGATTTTCTTGTTCTTGTGCGAGGGGTGCGACAGCTTTTGGGCCACTTCGCCGTCGTTGGTAAAGAGCAACAGGCCCGTCGTATTCCGGTCGAGACGGCCCACCGGGAAAATACGCTCCTTGCCCGCGCCGGCCACCAAATCCATCACCGTGCGGCGGCCTTCAGGGTCGTCGGTGGTGGTAAGAAAATCCTTGGGCTTATTGAGCAACACGTACACGTGCTTCTCACGGCTAAGGTCGGTTTTGCCGTACTGCACGGTGTCAGTGGGCTGCACTTTGTAGCCCATCTCGGTCACCACCTCGCCGTTCACGCGAATTTCGCCGGCGGCAATCAGCGCGTCGGCCTCGCGGCGCGAGCAAATGCCCGCGTTGGCGATGTAGCGGTTCAGGCGGGTTTCGTCGCCGGCAAAGTCCTGGTCTTCTTGGCGGCGGCGCTTGTTGCCGCGGTTCTTGTCGTCCTCGTAATGCTTGAGGTTTTTGTAGTCGGGGGCTTCGCCGGGCACTTCGCCGTAGCGGGGCTTGTCGGCGCGGTTAGCCTGCAAGGCCGAGGCCTCGCGGGGGCGGGGCGGGCCAGCGGGGCGGCCCGAACCGTAGGCCGTGCCCGAGCGGCGCTCGCTGCGCTCGTCGGCCTTCAGGGCCTCGCGGCGCTGGCCAAACACGCCTTTGCCGGGGGCGTTGCTGCTGCCGGCCCAGTCGCCGGTTTCGCGACGCGGCGCGGGGCTGCGCTTGTCGTTGCCATAGCTGGGTTTTTCGCCGCTGCTACGGGGGTTAAAGTTGGTTTCGCGGGCACCAAAGGCACCGGGCGTAAACTTGCGGCCAAAGGCGGCTTCATCGGCCCGTTGGTCGCGGTTGTCGCGCTGCTCGTAGCCGCTACGGCCGCCATCACGGCCACCGTCGCGCTCCTCACGCGGGGCCGGCGGCTGGGCCGAAAACGGCCGGGCGGCCCGCACGGGCCGGTTAGGGCCGGTTTCGCCGGGGCCACGAGTTTCCGCGGGCCGGTCGGCGCTCTGGCTGCGGCCAAAGCCCACGTCGCGGCGCTCAGGGCCGCTGTCGGGCGATTCGTTGGGGTTTTGCTTGGTGAACTTGCGGTTGCGCTCGCCCGGCGTACCACGGGGCACGGCCGCTTTGCCGTCGGTGCGGTAGGGCTGGCCGGGCCAGTTCTGGCGCGGCTCGTAGGCCCGCACGGGGCGGCCGTCGGGTTGCGCCTCGCGGGAGGCCGATGGTGGGGTTGGTGCAAAGCGCCCGTAGCTAGTGCCGCTGCGCTGCTCGGGCCGGGCACGTTGTTCGGGGCGGGGACGCTGCTCGTCGCGCCCGGCGCCAAAGCCCCGGTTGCCACCAAAGCTGCTGCCGCCTGGGCGCTCCGGCCGCCCAAAGGCTCCGTTGGTCCCACCCGAGGGCCGTCCAAAGGCCCCGCCGCTGCCGCCCGAACCCGCACGCTCCGGTCGCCCAAAGGCCCCGTTGGTGCCCGCACCGGGCCGCCGGTCGCCGCCGCCGCCAAAGCCCCGGCGCTCGCCCGAACCACCTGAGCCGCCGTTGCCGCCCGAGCGCCGGTCGAAACCGCCACGGTCGCTGCGCTCACTGCGGTCGCCGCCCTCGCGGTCATTCCCAAAATTTTTGCTGCGGCCAATGCCACCTGGCCCGCCGGGGCGTTCGCCCGAAAAATGTTTCTTACCCATTGGTAGAAGAGTTTGCCGTATCGCTACGGGATGAATGGTTGGGTGAAGGTCAGTGGTCGGGCGAATTCCGCAAAGCGGTTCGTCCGGCCACTGTGCGCATGCTGTCCTTGGAATGGTAAGACTGGCACCCGCCAATCTGGTGCCTCACTTCTCGTCAGAACGAAGGCTTTTGAGCAGCCGACGCGCCGCGAAACAGGAGTTTCGCGGCGTCAGCTCTGGGGCAGCATACGCGCA
>JANXUO010000147.1 GCA_025356245.1 Hymenobacter sp. | reverse complement strand
GCCCTGCAATCGGCCGATTTTGACTCCTACAACCGCACCGAAGTCAGCCTAGCCGACATTCCGGCGGCCATGGCCAAGCGCAAAGTCGTGCGCGACATTCGGGCGCTGGCCGTGCGGCGCGGGGCCGCCGCCGCCGCCGACCCCGACGCGCCCCTGCCGCTTTTTGCCGCCGAAGTCGGCTCCCGCGTCTATCAGAAATACGGCCCCCTGCGCCGCCGCGAAGACATCCTGCACCGCCAGATGCGCGGGGCCGGCCCCCGCGAAGGCTCGGTGCTCTCGCAGTTGCTGGGGTCGAATTTTCAGGTGTTCAACTTCTACCCCAACTGGCAAAACATTCTCAGCAAAGACTTCATCTCGCCCATTGCCGAGGGCGGGCGCATTGCCTACGACTACGAGCTGCTCGACTCGGTGTTTGTGGGCAAGGATTGGTGCTACAAACTCAGCTTCGCCCCGAAGCGGGCGCACGACATTGCCTTCAAAGGCACGATGTGGATAACGGCCGAAGGCTACGCCCTGCGCCGCATCGACTGCGCGGCCAACACCGAAGCCAACATCAATTTCATCACCGACCTGCGCATTTTTCAGGACCTGACCCCGCCGCAGGACGGGCCGGGCCTGCCCGTGCGCACCCGCCTCGTGTTTGGCGTGAAGCCCTACCAGGGCCAGGCCGCCATGCGGGTGCGTTTCACGACCGTGAACAGCAACTTTGCCCGCAACGTGGAGCACGAAGGCGGGTTTTACGACGTGCCCACCAACGTGGCCAGCACGGCCGGCGAAACCGCCCCCGCCGGCCTGCTGGGCCAACTGGGCCAGGACGGCAACCCCGCCCTGGGCTACTTCGACCAGCACCGCCCCGACACCCTGAGCCTGAGCGAGCGTCAGACCTTCGCCGTGCTCGATTCGGCCAAGCAACTGCCCTCGGTGCGGAACGTGCTCGATTGGGTCGAGCTGTTCGTGAACGGCTACAAGCGCGTGGGCAAGTGGGAGTTGGGGCCGATTTTGAACACCTACGCCTTCAACGATTTTGAGGGCCACCGCTTCCGCGTCGGCTTCCGTACCACGCCCGACATCAGCAAAAACTGGCTCACGCAGGGCTACCTGGCCTACGGCACCCGCGACGAAAAAGTGAAGTACGGCTTCAAAACCAACTACATTGCCGAGCGCCGGCACTGGACGGTGTTCGGGGCCGAGTACCGGCACGATGTGGAGCAGCTGGCCCTGCTCGACAACGATTTTTTGAGCGGCGACAACCTCTTTGTGGCCGCCTCGCGCTGGGGCCGGTTCCGGCAGGGGCGGCCCGTGCTGCGCGATTTGGCCGTGCTCTCGGTGCAACGCGACTTGTTTCACGGCTTCACCCAGAGCATCCAACTGCGGCACCAGCGCGTACAGCCGCTGCACGAGTTTGCCTATTACCTGCGGCCCGAAACCGACCGCGGCCCCGACGCGCCCAAGGCCCAGAACTTCATGCTTTCGGAGCTGGTGTTTGAGTCGCGCTACGCCCGCGACGAAAACCTGGTGCAGAGCGAAAACCGCCGCCGCGCCATCGGCCTCAAGCGCTGGCCGGTGTTCACGTTTCGCTACACGCGGGGCTTCAACCGGTTTCTGGGGTCCGATTTCAGCTACAATAAGTTCAACCTGCTCGTCACGCACAGCGTGAGTCTGGGGCAGCTCGGCCGCCTCAGCTACCGCGCCGAGGGCAGCTACATCCCGGATGCGGTGCCCAACCCGCTGCTCAAAATCCCGCTTGGCAACCAGACATATTTCCTCAATGCCAACTCGTTCAACCTGATGCGCTACTTCGAGTTCGTCACCGACCGCTCGGTGTCGTTGCGGGTAGAGCAGCATTTTGAAGGCTTGTTGCTAAACGGCATTCCCGGCATCCGCGCCCTCAACTGGCGGCTCGTGGCGGCGGCCAACGTGCTCTACGGCGACCTCTCGCAGGCCAACCGCGACCTGCTGCCCAAAACCGACCTCAACGGCCGCCCCATCACCCGCCTCCAAACCCTCGACACCGGCCTGCCCTACGTGGAAGCCAGCTACGGCATCGAAAACATCTTCAAGTTTGTGCGCGTGGACTTTATCCACCGCCTCACCTACCGCGACCTGCCCGACGCAAAGAATTTTGGGGTGAAGCTGGGCTTTCAGTTCCGGTTGTGAGTGTACTACCAAGCACAGCTTGGTGGTACAAAACAAACCCCGACCTTTCGCGGTTGGGGTTCGTTTTTTCCGGCCCAACCGAACAAAAGCAATACCTTTGCCCGCGCAAACCCAACCCCTCCCACCCAACACTTTTTAACCCCGCTGCAATGGCTTATAAGGAACCCGCCCCGCTCATCGACAAGGAAAACCCGCTGGAGTCCATGATGTCGCGCTTCAACATCGCCGCCGAAATTCTCGGCCTGGATGAAGAAACCTACAACGTGCTCAAGGCGGCGGACAAGCAGATGATTGTGCATATTCCCGTCACGATGGACAACGGCAAGGTCAGCGTTTTCGAGGGCTACCGCGTGGTGCATAGCACCATTCTGGGGCCGAGCAAGGGCGGCATCCGCTACGACATGAACGTGCATCTGGACGAGGTGAAGGCCCTGGCCGCCTGGATGACCTGGAAGTGCGCCGTGGTGGACCTGCCCTACGGCGGGGCCAAGGGCGGCATCATCTGCGACCCCACCACGATGAGCGTGGGCGAGCTCGAGCGCCTCACCCGCGCCTACACGCTCTCGATGAAAGACATTTTTGGCCCCGACCGCGACATTCCGGCCCCCGACATGGGCACCGGTCCCCGCGAAATGGCCTGGCTGCTCGATGAGTTCTCGAAGACGGTGGGCGCTACTACCCCGGCCGTTGTTACGGGCAAGCCGTTGGTAATGGGCGGCTCGCTGGGCCGCACCGAGGCCACCGGGCGCGGCGTGATGGTGTCGGCCCTGGCCGCCCTCGCCAAGCTCGGCATGGACCCCAAAGCCACCACAGCCGTGGTGCAGGGCTTCGGCAACGTCGGCTCGTGGGCCGCTAAGCTGCTGTCCGAAAAAGGCGTTCGCATCAAGGGCGTGAGCGACATTTCGGGCGCGTACTGGAACGAAGCCGGCATCAACATCGACGACGCCATCGCCTACAAAAACGTGCATAACGGTCGCCTCGAAGGCTTTGTAGGGGCCACCCCGATGGACCCCGCCGACCTGCTGACCTCCGACGTGGATATGCTCGTGCCCGCCGCCGTGGAGGACGTTATCACCGAGCACAACGCGCCCTTCCTCAAGGCCAAACTCATCGTGGAGGGGGCCAACGGCCCCACCTCGGCCTCGGCCGACGCCATCATCAACGAGAAGGGCATCATGGTGGTGCCCGATATCCTGGCCAACTCCGGTGGTGTGACCGTCAGCTACTTCGAGTGGGTGCAAAACCGGCAGGGCTTCAAGTGGAGCCTCGACATGGTGACCGAGCGCGCCGACCGCATCATGAACGACGCCTTCGAGAAGGTGTACGAAACGAGCCAGAAGTACGACATCCCGATGCGCATTGCCGCCTACGTGGTGAGCATCGACAAAGTAGCCCAGACCTACAAGTACCGGGGCGGCTTCTAGACCGCAGATTCGAACGGATTGAACGGATGGAACGGATACGCCGCTGCGCGGCTGGCTATGCCGGAGTAGCCGGATTTATTTTGGGGCGGGCGCGGCGGGCGGCGGGCAGCAGCCATTTGGCGCATTTGTTTGTTAGTTTGAACCGCTGCTGGCTGACTCGCTGACTGGTTGGCTCGCCCCCCAATGCACATATTCAATCAACCACCGATTTAGCCAGTACAGTCAGCCGCGCAGCGGCGTATCCGTTAAATCCGCTAAATCCGTTATAATCTGCGATGAAGATACATAAAGAAGGGCGGCGCATTCTGCTGGTCACGTTGTTGGGGTTGCTGGCGGCCAACCTGGTGCTCTCGTACTTCAACCGGGGCGCGGCCCTCGTGAACGGGTTGGCGGCCGGGGCGTCGGTCATCGTGTTTCTGCTGATTTTGCAGTTCTTCCGCAGCCCCATGCGGCACCTGTTCACCCACGAAGACCTGCTGCTGGCCCCGGCCGACGGCAAGGTGGTGGTGATTGAGAACGTGTTCGAGCCCGAATACTTCGAGGACGAGCGCAAGCAAATCAGCATCTTCATGTCGCCGATTAACGTGCACGTCACGCGCAACCCCATCTCGGGCATCGTCAAGTACTTCAAGTACCACCCCGGCAACTACCTGGTGGCCTGGCACCCCAAAAGCAGCACCCAAAACGAGCGCACCACGGTGGTGGTCGAGAGCGAAGCCGGCCCGCTGGTGCTGTTCCGGCAAATTGCCGGGGCCATGGCCCGCCGCATCGTGTGGTACGTCAACGAAGGCGACGAAGTGAACCAGGGCGAGGAGTTCGGCTTCATCAAGTTCGGCTCCCGTGTCGATGTGTTCGTGCCGATGGACACCGAAGTGCGGGTGGAGCTGGGCCAGAAAGTAAAAGGCGGCGAAACCGTCATTTGCCAGCTCAAGGTGTGAGGAGGGGTTGGTCAGGTGCCTGCTGGTTCTTCCGCCGGCTCCGCCACCGTCCAAAAAAGCCCCCGCTGCCCAACTGGGCAACGGGGGCTTTTTCATTCATCGCCAAAACTTACCTACTCCACCACCAGCGGCTTGGCCAGGCTGCCCAGGGCCGTGTCGAGGCGCAGCAGGTAACGGCCGGTGGGCAGGCCCGCCACGTCGAGCGCCACCGGCGCGGCCCCGGCGGGCAGTGCCAGCCGGCGCACGGCCTGGCCCAGGGCGTTGTAGAGGGTGGCCGTGGCCGTGCCGTCAGCCCGTAGCAGAGCGGGCACGGCCAGCGTGGCCGTGGCGTGCGCCGGGTTCGGAAACAAATCGACCTGCGCTGCCAGCGCCGCGTTGCGGGCACTGAGGATGGTGCTGAAGTCAGCCGACGCACCCACCGAGCGCTGTAGGTTGCTGGCGCACACGGCGCTGACCGTGGCCCGGTACATGGTGTTGGGGCGCAAGGTGGTGGCGCGGGTGCTGAACTGCCCGGCGGGCACGGCCGCTACCAGCGGGGCCGTAGTGCCGCCCAGCGGTTGCCACACTACCTCGTAGGCCGTGGCCCCCGGCGTGGCGGCCCAGGTGGCGG
>JANXUO010000134.1 GCA_025356245.1 Hymenobacter sp. | reverse complement strand
GTTACGTCCTACGGCATCCGCATGAATTTTCAGGCGGGCTTCAACGTGAACAATAACACGGTGAACAACACGGCCGCTAGCGGCGTGGCGGCCATATCGTCGCTGTACGGCATTTATTACGACATGACAACGCAGAACGTCAACGCCACTTACAACAGCAACAACGTCAACCTGACCCAGGGCAGCAGCAACAACGCCTACGGCATCTACTCGAACCCCGGCAACCCTGGCACGGCTACCGGCACGACGACGATGAACGGCAACACGGTGACGATGAACGTGACCAACACCACGGCCACCACCATCAGCGGCCAAACCTACGGCGTGTGCAGCTTCGGGGCTACCAACAACCTGAGCATGAACACGAATACGGTGGCCGTGAACGTGAACATCACGGCGGCCGGCGGGTATTCGGGCACCACCTACTGGATTTACAACAACGTGCCGCAGGCGGGCACCATGTCCATCAACGGCAACACGCTCTCGTACAGCCGCACCGGCGCGGGCGCGGGCACGGTGTCAAGCACTCAATACGGCATCTACAACAGCAACACCGTAACGGGGGCGCTCACCATCAACAACAACACCTGGGGGCCGACCGCCGGCAGCCAATCGCTGACGAGCACCGGTACTACCTACCTCATCTACAACTCCTCGGCCACCAACAACGTGACCGTGTCAGGCAATGTGCTACGCAACCTGACGCGCACCGGCACCGGCACTACCTATTGTTACTACAATCTTGGCGGCCCCACCGGTGGCACTCAAACGCTGTCCAACAACTCGCTGACCAACATCACGGCGGGCGGCAGCCTGTACGGCCTCTACAGCAGTACCTCGACCAGCCAAACACAGTCGGTGACGGGCAACACCGTTTCGGGGCTGACCACCACCGGGGGCTCGTTATACGGCAGCTACAACAGCAGCGGCGGCAGCGGCTCGGTTTTCAGCAATAATACGATTAGCACTATATCAGCCACCAGCATCCTGTACGGAATGTACATCGGCAGTGCCGGGGCCACCGCGAATGGCAACACCATCAGTGGGCTGACCAACACGAGCACTACCTACGGGCTGTACTTCACCCCCACCACGGGCAGTGCCTACGACAACAACATCAACACCTCGACCAACACGAGCGGTACCACCTACGGCGTGTACATTGCCGGCACCACGCCCACGGTGTACCGCAACAAGGTGTACGGGCTGGCGAGCAGCTCGACGGGGTCGGTGTACGGAGTGTACACGGGCGGTGGTACCACCGACCTGATTTACAACAACCTGATTGGCAACCTGACGGCCCCGGCCGGTACGGGTACCAACCAGGTGGTGGGCCTCTACATCAGCAGCGGCACCAATGTAAATGCGTACTTCAACACGATTTACCTGTCGGGCTTTAGCAGCAGCGCCCTGTTTGGTTCGTCGGGCATCTACGTTGCCTCGACTACGCCGGTGGTGGATTTGCGGAACAACATCGTGGACAACATCATGTCGCCGGGGGCGGTGGCTACCACCTCAGGAGCCACGGTGGCCTACCGGCGCTCGGCGGCTCCCACCACCACCAACTCGCCCACGGCTGCGGGTGCCAACAACAACAATGATTTTTATGCGGGTACGGCGAGCAGCAACAACCTGCTTTACGCCGAAGGAGCCGGCGCCGCCTCGACCCTGACCAACCCCCAGCAGACCCTGGTCGGGTTGAAGGGAGCTCCGCTCTCGCCCCGCGAGAGCAACTCGGTTAGCGAAAACCCGAACTTCGTCTCGACGTCGGGCAGCGCCAGCACGTTCTTGCACATCGTCACCACCAGCGCCACGCAGTTGGAAAGCGGTGGCGTCGCGGTAGCCGGCATCACGACCGACTATGACAACGATGCCCGCAACGCTTCCACGCCCGACATTGGGGCCGATGAGTTTGCCGGAGTACCCAGCGACCTGACGGCGCCAAACATCAGCTACACGGCCCTGAGCACCACCAGCAGCACCACCAACCGGACGCTGGTGGCCACCATCACCGATGCCAGTGGGGTGGCTACCGGCGGCAACGCCCCGCGCCTGTACTACCGCAAGGGCACGACGGGGGCCTACACCCTGGCCGCTGCGCCGTCGGTGACGGGCAGCAGCTACACCTTTACGATTGACTATGCGCCGCTCGGCGGCGTGGTGCCCACCGACGTTATTCAGTACTACGTGGCGGCCCAGGACAACGCCGCCACGCCCAACGCGGGCACCAGCCCCACGGGCGGGTCGGGGGCAACGCCGCCCGGTACCACGGCCCCCACTTCCCCGGCGCAATACACCATCCTGGCCAGCATTGGCGGCAACTACTATGTGGGCACCAGCGCCCACATCCCCGCCGCCAGCTATGCTACGCTGACGTTGGCCGCCGCAGCTTACAACGCCAACGGCCTGAGTAGTGCGGTAAACTTCATCCTGATTGACGCGACGTATGCGGGCGAAACCTACCCCATCACCTTCAACGCCAACGGCGATGCCAGCGCTACGAACACCCTGACGATTAAGCCCGAAACGGGCGTAACGCCGTCGTTCACGGGCAGCAGCACTACGGCGCTGATTCGCTTAAACGGCGCGAGCTACGTTACGCTCAACGGCTCGAACAACGGCACTGCCACCCGCGACTGGAGCCTGTCGAACACCAGCACCAGCGGTGCCGGGGTGTTGCTGAGCAGCAACGGCGTGGGCCTGGGCTCGGCCAACAACACGGTAAAGAACCTGAGCCTGAGCGGCGGTGCTGGCACCGGCTTCTACGGCATTGCGCTGGGCGGGGCCACGGCCGGCACGAGCGGGGCCGACAACGACAACAACACCATTCAGAACAACCGCCTCGTGGGCGGCGGCTATGGCATCTGGGCCTCGGGCTCGGCAGCTACCACGGCCGGAGCCAACGACAACCTAACCATTGCCGGGAATACCTTGGGCGGTACGGCGGCGGCGGCGGCCACCAACCTGCTGGCAACCGGCATTTACGTGGCCAACGCCATCTCGCCGGTCATCACGGGCAATACCCTGCAAAACCTGGTGCAAACCACGGCGCCTTACGCCATCAACCTCGACTTGGGGGTGAGCGGCACGGTGGGCAACCCGGCCACGGTGAGCCAGAACAACCTGCTGAGCCAGACTTACTCGACCGACTGCTACGGCATTCGCCTGGGCACCGGTTTGGTAAACGGCGTGGTGGACCGCAACAGGATTCTAAGCATTATCTCGACCTCCACCGGCGGCTGGGGTGCCCACGGCATCGACATTAACACCGGGGTGGCGGCCAGCAGCATTCGGGTGAGCAACAACTTCGTGGCCGGCCTGACCGGTACCAGCTGGACGAACCTGAACAGCACGAGCAACGGCGGAAATACCGGCATTCGTATTCTGGGCACTACTGGTGGGGTGGGCGTGTACTTCAACTCGGTGAGCCTGACGGGCAGCTACAGCTACACCTCGGCCACGTACCAGGCGGCATTCTTTTCGGAGGGCGGGACCAACCAGGACGTGCGCAACAACATCTTCAGCAACACCCAGACCAACACTGGCAACGCTGCCGCCAAGTCGTATGCTTTCGCCAGCACCTCGGCAGCGGCCAATTTCACGGCTCTGAACAACAACGACTACTGGGTCGGTACTGTCACCCCGGCTCAGAATATTTTGGGCTCGTTTGGCGGCGCCATCGGCAGCAGCGACAAAGCCACCCTGGCCGCCGAACAGGCTGCAACGGGTAAAGATGGGCAGTCGTTGAGCGTGGACCCGCAGTACGCGTCGGCTACCGACCTGCACACCACCACAGCCACGCTCGACGGCAAGGCCGTGACGGTGAGCGGCATCACGACCGACATCGACGGCGACGTGCGTGCCCCCGGCGTGGGCGCGCCCAACGGGACGCTGCCCGACATTGGGGCCGACGAGTTCGCCCCGCTCAACGACGTGGCCGTGTCGGCCTTTGTGAGCCCGGCCCCGCCCGTTGGGGCCGGCAACAGCCCGGTTACCGTGACCATCACCAACAACGGCGCGACAACCCTGACCCAGGTGACGCTGACCTACGTGCTGAACGGCAACACCGGCGCGGCCGTGACCCAGACCTTCACGGGCCTGACTACCGGCGCGGGCCTGCCCGTAAACCTGACCTTCACTACCCAGGCCCTGCTGGTGAGCGGCTCGAATACCCTGACCGTGACGAGCAGCAACCCCAACGGCTTTGCTGACCAGAACACGGCCAACGACGTGAAGACCACAACCTTCAGCACAGCGCTGGCGGGAGTGTACACCATTGACCAGTCGGCCGCAGCCAGTGCCAGCAACTTCGTGTCGTTTGCCAGCGCTACCTCGGCCCTGGGCCTGGGCGGCATCACGGCGGCTGTGACGTTTAACGTCCTCAATGGCCCATACACCGAGCAGGTGCAGGTGCCGGCCTACGCCGGCGGCAACGTCTCGCAGGGTGTAACCTTCAACGGCAACGCCCAGACGCTGACCTTCGCTGGCACGGCCACCAACGCCGCTACTCTGGCTCTGGTGAGTACGGGTTTCGTGACGGTGAACAACCTGGTTATTACGAACACGGGTGCTACCAACGCCGCTGGCGTGGTGTTGACGGGAACAACGAACAACAGCACCATCAACGGCTGCACCATCAACGTGGGCATTGCGAGCAGCTCGTCGCTTGTTTTTGGGGTGTCGGTGGGCGGCTCGCTCACGTCGGCTACCGCCGGCGGCACGGGCGGCAACAACACCATCAGCGGCAACACCATCGTGGGCGGTTACTACGGCCTCACCGCCTACGGCAACTTCAGCACACCGGCCCTGAACAACCGCCTCCTGAACAACATTGTGCAGGATGCTTACTTCTACCACGTATACCTGACGTATCAAACCAGCCCGCAGGTGATTGGCAACGACATCAGCCGCCCCAACCGCCTGAATGCCACCCTTACCACGGCCTACTGCCTGTACCTGTCGTCGGGCGTGACGGGCGCCCGGATGGAAAAGAACCGGGTGCATGATATGTTCGTGCAAGGCCCCGCCAACACGGGCACGGTTTATTCCTTTTACGCCGGCTCGGCCGGCACGGCGGGCCTGCCCAACGACTGGGTAAACAACGCCATCTATAACATCGGCGGCCAGGGCACGCAGTACGGTATCTACACCTTCGGCGCGGCTTACAACCGCTTCTACAACAACACCGTCTCGTTTGATGATGCGGCCACCTCGACCGGCACCCTTTACGCGGCCTACAATTCGGGGGTGCAGACCGGCTCGGAGTGGCAGAATAACATTTTCAGCGCCCGCCGCCCCGGCACGGGCCTGCGCTACGGCATCTACCTGCCCAGCTACACGGGCCTGGTGTCGAACTACAACGACGTGGTAGTAAGCAGCACCGCCACCAGCTACGCCGGCTACGACGGCACCAACCGCGTGACGCTGGCCGACTTCACGGCGGCCACTGGCCTCGACGCCAACAGCGTATCGGCCAGCCCGAACTTTGTGAGCGCCAGCAACCCCACGCCGCAAGCTGCCGCCCTCAACAACAACGCCAACCCGGCCATCGCCGGCCCCGGCCAGCGCGTAACCGACGACTTGGCCAGCGCCCTGCGCAGCGCCACGCCCGACATGGGTGCGTTGGAGTTTGTACCGATTGCCCTTGATGCGGCCGTGACGGCCATCAGCCCGGTGGCACCCTTCCCCGTGAGCGGGGCCAGTGTGCCGGTGACGGTGCAGAACAACGGCGCTTTGGCCATTACCTCGTTGACGCTGAGCTACAGCATTGCGGGCGGCGGCACGGGTTCGCAGACCTTCGCCACCAGCATCGCCAGCGGGGCCAGCGTCGTGCTGACCCTGACGGGTGTGACCTTCCTGCCCAAGCAGGCCAACGTCATCACCGTGACGAGCAGCGCCCCCAACGGCGGCACCGACCAATCGACGGGCAACGATGCCCTTACCGCCACGGTGTACCCGGCCCTGAGCGGCGTGGCCACCATCGGGGCCACGGGCTTCGACTTTACGACCCTGAACACGGCGGCGGCTTACCTGAGCCTGTCGGGCGTGACGGCGGCCACCACCTTCCAGCTCCAGGATGCCTCGTACCCGGCGGCCAACAGCGTGGTGATTAACTCCATCCTGGGGGGCAGCGCCAGCAACACCCTTACCATCAAGCCTGCCGCTGGGGTGCAGCCCACCCTCACCACCAATGCCACGGCCAACTACGTGCTGGTGCTGAACGGCGCCAGCTACGTGACCGTGGACGGCAGCAACGGCAGCGGTTCCCCCGCTGGCACCAGCCGCGACCTGACCCTGACCCTCGGCAATCCCGGCAGCGGCACGGCTGTGCTGTGGCTGAGTAACCCGGCCACGACCCCGGCCACTAACAACACGGTCAAAAACCTGAACCTGACCGGCGGGGCCAACCAGAGCACGGGTACCAACCTGACCTACGGCATCCTGGCCAGCGGCGCTAGCATCAGCTTTACCTCGCTGGGCACCGGCAACAACGGCAACACGTACCAGAACAACGCCATCGAAAAGGTGCGCTACGGCCTGGTGTCGGTGGGCGGCGCAACGCCCAGCACGGGCACCGTGGTAACGGGCAACCTGGTTGGCCCGGCCAGCTTCGGGGCCAACTCGATTGGCAAGGCCGGCATCCTGCTCAACAACGAGCAAGGCCCGCTGGTAACTGCCAACGAGGTGCGCTACGTGGGCGGCACATTTGCTCTCACCACCGGCTCGGCCGACCGCGTGGGCATCACGCTGGGCGGCGACGCGGCCTTCCCCATCACGGCGGGCACCGTGAGCGGCGCCACGGTGTCGG
>JANXUO010000412.1 GCA_025356245.1 Hymenobacter sp. | reverse complement strand
ACGGTCACGTTGCCGGTGGTAGCGCCCGTGGGCACGGCCACAACTAGGCCGGTGGTCGTGTTGCTGGCGATGGTCGCTTGCGCGGTACCGTTAAAGCTCACGCTGGTAGCGCCGCCCAGATTGGTGCCGCTGATGGTCACGCTCGTGCCCACCGGGCCGCTGGTCGGGTTCAGGCTGCTCACTATGGGGGCCGGCAGCGTCACCGCGAAGGCCACCCCGTTGGTGGTGCCGCCGGGGGTGGTCGCGCTCACGTTGCCCGTAATGGCCCCGGTGGGCACCACAATGCCCGTAATCTGGGTGCCGGCCGCGTTCACCACGAAGCCCGCCGTCACGGTGTTGTTGGCCGCGCCGCCGAAGGTGATGGTGGTGGTGCCAAGCAGGTTGGTACCGGTCAGCGTGACCACCGTGCCCACCGGGCCGGTGTTGGGGCTGATGCCGTTGAGCGTGGGCACCAACAGCGCATCCACGAGCTTGCCGAGAAAGTTGATGGCCGAGCCGCCCGTGGGGTTGGGGAGCGTGATGCTACCGAAGGCGGCGGCGGGCATAATGGTGCCCCCGACGTACACTCTGGCGCCGCTGAAGGCAATGCTGGTGGCGTCGTCGGGACCCGCGCCGCCGCCGCCGGTGGCCCAGGCCGGAACCACCGTAGTGCCCCCGTCGGTGTACTTGGCCACGAAGATATCCGCGTTGGCGCTAGCCCCCGAACCCGGCAGCGCGGTGCCGCCAAACAGTACCCCGTTGGCGTTGGCGCTGGTGTTAGTGTAGGTACCGGCCACATACACTTTGCCGGTGTTCACGGCGATGCCCGTGCCGTAGTCGTCGCCGGTGCCGCCGCCGTGTTGGGCCCAGTTAAACACGGCCGTGCCGTTGTCGAGGTATTTGGCCACAAACATTTCCACGTTGGTGCCGGCGCCGGTGCCTAGCAGCGGCAGGCCGCCAAACTGCGCGTTGGCGCTGTTGGTGCTGGAGTTCACGAAGTAGCCCGTCACGTACACGTTGTTGGCGCTCACAGCCACGCTTTGGCCGGCATCGGTGCTGATGCCGCCGCCGTGTTCGGCCCAGGTGGCCGTGCCCGCCGCGCCGGTGTCGGTGTAGCGCACCAAAAAAGCGTCGGACTGCCCGCCGTTGCCCGTGCCGGCCAGCACTAGGCTGCCGAAATGCACGTTGAAGCCATTGCTGGTGCTGTTTTCGAAGCCGCCGGTCACGTATAAGTTGGCGCCGTTTGCAGCCAGGCCGTTGCCGATGTCGTCGCCGGTGCCGCCGCCATGCTGCAGCCAGCCCAGCGCGGCCGAGGCCCCGCCATCGGTGTACTTGGCCACAAACACGTCGTAGTTGGCAAGGTTGCCCGTTCCCGGCAGGGCCGTGCTGGCAAAGGAGACGTTGTTGTTGTTGGCGGCCGTGTTGGTGTAGCTGCCGGTCACGTACACGCCGCTGCCGCTCACAGCCAGGCCGTTGCCCTGGTCGGGGCCGGTGCCGCCGCCACTCACCAGCCAGTCCACGGCCGCCGAGGTGCCGCCGTCGGTGAGTTTCACCACAAAGGCATCGGTGTTGGTGCTGCTGCCCGAGCCCACCACCACGCCGTTGCCGAAGCGAATGAAATTGGTGCTGGTGCCGCTGAGGTAACCCGTCACGTACACGCCCAGTGCCGTCACGGCAATGGCGTTGCCCTGGTCGTCGCCGGCATCGCCGCCGCGCACGGCCCAGGCCCAGGTGTTGGTGGTGCTGTTCCACTTGGCCACGAAGGCGTCGGCCAGACCGGTACTCGTGAGGGTCGTGTTGCCAAACGCCACCTGGCCCGTGAAGCTACCCGTGACATACACGTTGTTTGCCGCGTCGGTAGCCGTGGCCTTGGTGGTGGAGGTTCCGCCCTGCAACGGGGCCTGCGCGTCGGTCCAGGTGCCGTTGCTGGTTTGCAGCAAGCCCAGCACGGCCGCGTTGGCGGGCACCTGCACCAAGGGGTTCGGGGTGAGAAAGGTGGCAATGCTGTTGAGAGTCTGCGCCGCTACACACACGGTGGCACCGCTCACGGCCAGGCCAATACCGGCTTCGTCGTCGGTGCCCCGGCTGCTTTTGGCCCACACGCCGGTGGCCGACGCGCCGTTGTCGGTGTACTTGGCCACAAAAAGGTCGCTGTTGAGGGTGGTGCCCGTGCCGCCAAGGGTGACGCCGGCCACCTGCACGACGCTGGCGTTGTTGCTGGTATTGCGGAAAATACCGGTGATGTACACGCTGGTGCCGCTCACGGCCACGGCGTTGGCAGCATCCACGTCGGTCCCGCCGCTGCGCTGCACCCAGGCAACCGCAGCCGAGGCACCGGCATCGATATACTTGGCCAAGAAGGCATCGCCGTTGGCCGAAGCCCCCACGCCCGCCAGCGCCGTACTGCCAAATACTACCCCGTAGCTGTTGGCCGCGTCGTTCTGTACCTGGCCCACCGTGTAAACACTGGTTCCGCTCACGGCGATGCCCAAGCCGTAGTCGTAGCCGAAGCCACCGGCGCTGCGGGCCCACGTCCCCGTGACGAAGGTGCCGCCGTCGGTGTATTTCGCCACGTAAGCATCCGTAGAGGTGGTGCTGCTGCTGGTGCCGGGCAGGGAAAGGCCAGCAAACTGTACGCTATTGGCGTTGGCGCTGTTGTTGGTGAAGTAGCCGGTGGTGTAGACGCTGCTGCCGTTCACGGCAATGCCCGTACCCACGTCTTCGCCGTTGCCCCGAGGGGCGAAAGTGGCCCAGACTTCGATGGCGCTGGTGCCATTGTCGGTGTATTTAACCACAAATCCGTTGGTATTGAGGCTGCTGCCACTGCCCTGCAAGGTGATGCTGCCGAAGCTGGCCACGCTTGAGCCGGTGCCCCGGTAGTAGCCCGTGACATAAACGCTGCTGCCGCTCACGGCAATGCCGTTGCCGTTGTCGGTATCGGCCCCGCCGCCGGCCAGGCCCCACACCGGGGTGGCCGAGGTGCCGTTATCGGTGTACTTCACCACCACGGCGTCGTAGGTATTGGCGGCGTTGGTGCCGGGTACCGTTACGCCACCAAACTTCACCTGATAGCCGTCGCCGGCGTTGTTGTAAATGTAGCCGGTTACGTACACGCTGGTGCCGCTGACCGCAATGCCCAGGCCCCGGTCATGGCCCGTCCCGCCGCCTTTCACAGCCCAGGCCCAGCTGCTGGTGCCGGTGTCCCACTTGGCAACGAACACGTCATCGCCGCCGGTGCTCGTGAGCAGCGTGCTGCCAAACGCCACTTTGCCACTGAAGTTGCCCGTGATGAAAACGTTGCCAGCGGCGTCGGTATCCGTGGCCGAAGCCGTAGACGTGCCGTTATCGGGCTGATTGTTGTTGCCGCTTAGGGCGGCCTGCCAGGCCGGGGCCTGGGCGCGGGCGGCCAGCGTGCCGGTCAGCAGCAGAAGCCAAAGCAGCAGCCGGACGCGGTGATGGAGAAAGTAAACCTGTTTCATAAATGGGAGGGGAAACGCAGGATTATGGGTTTGTGACAGCAGAATGGTGGTATCAGGCGAGATTTAACCGCTTGATTAAAAGAGTTTTGTTGTTAAATAGAAATTGTTGCGGCCCGGCACGACCTCGTGGATGAGCAGGCCGTAGGGCCGGAGCCGATGCGTACTGTCGGCTCCGAGCCGTTTGATGCCGATGACTTCTTATTGAATGTGTAGCCGTTGCGCGGGCAGCTGGCCCAGGGCCCGGCCCTGGGCGTCGAGGGCGGTGAGGCGCAGCAGATACACGCCGGTAGCCAGCGCGGCCGTGGGCAGGTCCGTGGCTGCTGCCCCGTTGGGGGCGGGTAGCGCGTAGTGGCCCACAACCAGCCCGTTGCCGTCGAGCAAGGCGGCTTGCAGTGAGGCCACCGCGGCGGGCAGGCCCGTCACGACCACCTTCGCGCCCTTGCCGCTGGTGCTGGGGTTGGGGAATACGGCCCCGTGGCTACCGGCCAGCAGCGGCAAGGGAGCCGGCGCCCGCATCAGCGGGGCCGTCACCGTGAAGCCGTTGTAGGCGGCGGTGCCGCCCGGCGTGGTGAGGGTAACCACGGCCAGGCCCAGCGCAATGCCGATGGGCACGGTCGTTTTTACCGTGGTGGCGTCCACCACGGTGAAGGCCGTGGGCATTGCCCCGTAGGTGACGCCGGTGGTGCCCAGCAAGTTGAGGCCTGTGAGGTACACCAGCGTGCCCTCCGGCCCACTCGTGGGGCTAAGGCTGGTGATAACCGGGGCCGCGACCGTCACCGTGAAGCCGTTGTAGGCGGCGGTGCCGCCCGGCGTGGTGAGGGTAACCACGGCCAGACCCAGGCCCAGACCATTTGGCACGGTAGCCGTT
This sequence comes from Hymenobacter sp., assembly GCA_025356245.1. Lineage (GTDB taxonomy): Bacteria > Bacteroidota > Bacteroidia > Cytophagales > Hymenobacteraceae > Hymenobacter. The sequence continues at coordinate 1,193 of JANXUO010000412.1, read as the reverse complement.
ACGGTGGTGGCGTTCAGCACCGTAAACGAGGCGGGCGTTCCACCGAAGAGGACGCTGCTGGTGCCCAGCAGGTTCTGCCCCGAGATGGTGACCACCGTGCCCACCGGCCCGCTGCCGGGGCTGAGGCCGCTAATGGCCGGAAATGGTATTCCCACTACGAAGGTGCCCGTGCTGCTGGTGGCCCCAATGGGCGTGGCCAGCGAGATGGTACCCGTGGCGGCGCCCGCCGGCACCACCGCGCTTATCGAGGTGGCACTGAGCACGGTAAACGAGGCCCCGCTGCCATTGAAACGCACCGTGTAGGTGCCCGAAAGGTTCGTGCCCGTGAGCAGCACCGTGCTGCCCACCGGCCCGACGCCGGGCGAAAACGAGGTGATAACCGGCAGCGGCCCCACCGCGAACAGCAGCCCGTTGCTGGCCACGCCGGCTGTGGTAAGCGTCAAGTTCCCCGTGGTGGCGCCGGCGGGCACGGTAGCCGTGGCCGTGGTGGCACTTGTCACGCTGAACGCCGTAGCGGCCACGCCGTTGAAGTTCACACCCGTAACGCTGCCCAGGTAATTTCCCTTCACGGTAACTACCGTGCCCACCGGCCCGCCGGCCGGCTGTAGGCTGGTGATGGCCGGCGTGGGCAACACCGCGAACGGCACGGCATTGCTGATGAGCCCGCCGGCAATGAATGTGACGCCGCCCGAGGTGGCTCCGCCGGGCACCGTGGCCCTGATGGTGGTGGCATTGATGACGACGAAGCCGGCCGCCAGGCCGTTGAAGCGCACGGCACTGGTGCCGCTGGTGTTCTGGCAGGTCAGCATTACCACGGTGCCCACCGTGCCGCTGGTGGGGCTCAGGCTGAGGATGACCGGCGCCAGGTTCGTGGGCCGAGCCAGGGGCCCGTTGGCGTTGGCAGTCAATATGCTGGCCAGCAGCAGCCCCACGCACATCAGGCGGGTCAGCAGCTCAGTGGCGGGTTGAAAAATAGCGCGAATCTGGTTCATGACAAAGCGTTGAGAGGAGTGTGATTTTTTGAAAATGACCGGTGTGGCTTCGCTACCACCTGCTATGGTGCCGCTGGCAGCCGGGCTCCAGCAGTCCGTGCAGCAGCCCTTTGCGGTGCCGATGCAGACACTTGGCGTTGCCGCGGCCGGTGCCGGTGGCAGCCCATGCGGCCGCGCACCGGGCGGGCCCCCGGCCGTGGG